>JAFDIX010000006.1 GCA_019307805.1 Deltaproteobacteria bacterium
TTTTTTCAAAAAAAGAGACAAGGAAATAATCAATGGAACCTTGGATGATTGCCTGCATTATCGTAGTATCATTATTAGCCCTCCTATTAACAGGTCTTCCAGTGGCCTTTGCCTTGACCGGGCTTTCCGCTCTCCTGCTTTTTTTATTTTTGGGTCCTTCCGCGCTATACATGGTAGTGGGAGCGGCCTTCAAACAGATCGGCACTGAAGTATTTATTGCCATCCCTCTTTTTGTATTTATGGCAGCAGTGCTCCAATTTTCCG
Source organism: Deltaproteobacteria bacterium (assembly GCA_019307805.1). Classification (GTDB taxonomy): domain Bacteria; phylum Desulfobacterota; class DSM-4660; order Desulfatiglandales; family HGW-15; genus JAFDIX01. Next base: position 265 of record JAFDIX010000006.1, read on the forward strand.
GAATCGCCAGCTCGCTTTACAAAACCATGCACATGTGGATGGGCCCCATAAGGGGCGGACTGGCCATAGGTACTATTTTCATCTGTACCATTATCGACGCATTGAGCGGGATCGGCGCTACAGCTACCAGCACAATGGGCCTCATTGCTTTGCCAGAGATGATAAAAAGAAACTATGACAAAAATATGGTTGTCGGTGCCATTGCCGTTGGCGGCGCGCTGGGCCCCCTAATTCCTCCCAGTGTGTTAATGATTATTGTAGGAGGTTATGCCCAGCTGTCTGTGGGAAAGCTGTTCATGGGAGGTGTTTTTCCGGGGTTGCTGATTTCAATGGGATACGCTGTTTACATCGGAATCCGCTGTATGATCCGTCCACAGGACGGCCCTGCCATGGGAAGAGAAGAACAGGGCGCTTTTTGGGAGAAGGTCAAGAATCTGCGCTTCGTGATTTTGCCAATAGGACTCATTTTATTTATCATGGGCGGGATCTATGGCGGCGTTTTTACCCCCACTGAGGCAGCCGGTTTTGGTGCTCTTGGTGCTATTGTTGTTGCAATCATTTACGGTAAATTTAGCATATCCAATATGACCGGAGCACTTCAACTTTCTCTGAAGATTTCTTGTATGATTATGTGGCTGGTCATGGGTGGCGGATGCTATTCAGCACTTATCACGGTGACTGGGACGGGAAATTTGGTGTTGGATATCCTTGGAGGTCTTCCTTTTGGAGTCACAGGAATAATCCTTGTTATGTTAGGCATTTCCTTAATCATGGGGATGTTTATTGATCCTGTGGCTATTTGTATGATCTGCATTCCCATTTTTATACCAGTGCTTAAGACCCTTTCGATTGATCCCCTATGGTTCATGCTTTTGTTTGTGATTTCAGTGGTCATTGGTTATATCACACCACCATTTGGCCTGAATATTTTCTATATGAAAGGGGTAGCCCCTGATGATGTGAGCGTAATGGACATATATAAGGGTGTTATACCATTTACAGTAATAAAAATCGGATGTCTCGGGTTGTGCATTATTTTCCCTTGGATCTTAACCTATCTGCCGAGACTGATTAGATGAGGAGAATACATAAAAAGAGGAGATCAGCATCATGAAAGATCTTAAGGGTAAAGTCGCCATAGTCACAGGCGGAGCGTCGGGAATCGGGAAGACTATATCTGTGGCCTTTGCAGAAGCCGGGGCAACTGTTGTGATTCCAGATCTGGATGCAGAGGGGCCGGTCGTGAAAGGAGGTGAATAGAAATGACTGTATCAGCGAGTGGGCCGATAGATTTAACTAACAAGGTCGCTATAGTTACTGGGGCCTCGCGTGGGATTGGTCAGGCAACCTGCGTGGCGCTTGCTCGGGAAGGAGCACATATAGGAGTCTGCGACATTCTCCCGAGCCCTGAAACCGTAAAAAAAATAAGATCAATGGGACAGGAAGTTCTGGAGATTCAATGCGATATCCGTAGGAAGGCAAGCATCCAGTCGGCCGTTGATCAGATTATTGATTCGTATGGGCGTATCGACATCCTGGTTAATAATGCAGGAATCTTGGGTGATTCAAGCAAGCAATTTGAGGAATATTCCGAGGATGAATGGGATTTCTTGCTCCAGACTAATCTGAGAGGTGTTTTTCTTATGACCCAGGCTGTTTGGCCTTATCTGAAAAAGCAGGACGGTGGCAAGGTCATTTGTGTGGGGTCAATTGCAGGAAGGATAGGAGGTCTTTTAGCTGGACCTCACTACTGTGCGTCTAAGGGAGGTATCCATGCATTTGTAAAGTGGGCGGCAAAAAAAGGAGCTTCACTTGGGATTTACGTTAATGGTATCGCACCAGGTCCTATAGTAACTCCTATGACCACAAATGAGCCTTATAAGGACGATATGGTTCCACTAGGTCGATTGGGCCAGCCGGAGGACATTGCTGAAGTAGTAGTTTTTTTAGCGTCACAGGCCTCCAATTTCATAACTGGGAACATTATTGATGTGAATGGTGGCATCCTAATGGTCTGAAGTCATATTCAGGAAAGTATTTCTACGTCTCGGAAATTCTATAACCAATTGAAATTACAGTTATTTTAATGGCGTCTTGAATAGTGTCACCCACATGGAATAATGGAATGTTGGAATATTGGAATGTTGGTTTTCAAAGGAATTTTTTCATTTATAAACATCATGAATTTAGTTGTGATTAAGGTGCTATAATGTCCCAAAAGAACAAACCAGGAAAAAAGCAAGTCAAAACAAGAGTCAAGAACCACAAGCTCATTGATCTGAGGAGAAAACAGATCATTAAGGGAGCCATCCAGGTCTTTACTGCAAAGGGATTCCATTCGGCAACGGTAAGAGAGATTGCCGATGCAGCCGGACTCACAATGGGGTCTCTGTATAATTATATTCGCAGCAAGGAAGATATCATCTACATTGTTTACGATTACATAACCAAAATCCTAAAAGACACGGTAACAGATGCGATCGCTGGTTTAAGTGATCCAAAGGAAAGGCTCAAGGTCGCTCTATGTCAGAACCTCAGTGCGATATACGAATACCAGGATGTGGTGATGTTTATCTACAAGGCATCCGCTTTTCTCGACAGGGAGAGCCTGCATGAAGTGTTGGAAAGAGAAACCGAATATATCGAGCTTTTTGAAGATCTGTTGAGGGATTACTTCAAAGGAATGGAGGTAGATGAAACCCGCCTCCGTCTTGCCGCGGATCTGCTGACATATATACCTGTTATTGTAACCTTCAGGCGATGGAGCCTCAGGCACCGATTTGAATCCATGGACATCGTGATGAAAGGGATCCATGATTTTATCCTCCACGGAATTGAGTTTATCCCCGGGAGTTGGATGGGATCAGAGAAACAAGAGGGAGAAAAGGCATGAAAAAGCCCGGTAAAAAAAGGCTGATGCAACTTTACGAGAATATGGTCGCTATCAGGGCGGTTGAAGAGAGATTGATGGATGTCTTTTCCAAAGGCGAAATACCCGGTTTTATTCATGTGTGCATTGGCCAGGAAGCAACACCGGTGGCCGTATGCAGCTGGCTCAAGGATTCCGATTACATGGCCAACACGCACCGGGGGCATGGTCACGCATTGGCCAAGGGGATCGATCTGAATCTCTTTATGGCCGAGCTGTTTGGGAAAAAGAATGGATTCTGCAGGGGTCGATCCGGCTCCATGCATCTGGCGGACCATAGTCTGGGAATACTGGGCGCCAACGGCATTGTGGGCGGCGGGATCCCTATTGCAACAGGCGCAGCCTTTGCTGCCAGCTATAAAAAGACAGGACAAGTGACCGTATGCTTCTTCGGCGAAGGGGCCACCAATGAAGGTACCTTCCATGAATCGCTGAATATCGCCTCCCTGCAAAAACTCCCCATTGTCTATGTATGCGAAAACAACGGGTGGGCGGAATTTACACCCCAGGCGGTCCATATGCCCATCCGGGATGTGGCAGACCGTGCCGGGGCATATAACATGATCGGAACCACCGTATCAAATAAAGTTTTGGATATCTACAAGGCGGCCGGGGAAGCTATCGGAAGGGCCAGGAAGGGGGAAGGCCCGACCCTCCTGGAGGTGAAGAGCGCACGGTGGCACGGCCACTTCGTCGGAGACGCCCAGAAGTATCGCGTTGAAGAAGACGTAAAGACGGCAAAGCAGAAAGACTGTATCGCCGATTTTGAAAAGAAGCTTTTAAAGGAGAAGATCCTCAGTAAAAAGGAAGTTAAGAAAATTGGTGAGAGCGTCCATAAGCGAATCGAAGCGGCGATCGCCTTTGCGCGCGAGAGTCCGTTCCCCGAGCCGTCAGAGCTGATGGATGATCTGTATGCGTGATTTTTCGGCAATTAGGAACCGCTGGCCTTCCCCCGTTTCTGTGAACAGGAGTTTTTCATGAAAGAGATCCGATATATCTGGGCCATCAATGAAGCCATAAGGGAGGAGATGGAAAGGGACGAAAATGTTTTTCTCATAGGAGAAGACGTGGGCGCTCCGGGGGGTTCGTTCGGCGCAAGCCGGGGACTCTACGATCTTTTCGGGCCGGAACGGGTGGTTGACACCCCGATCAGTGAGGCGGCCATTACAGGCTTGGTTGCCGGTGCCGCAGCCTGCGGTCTGAGGCCTATTCTGGAAATCATGTTCATGGACTTCATGACGGTCTGTATGGACGGTATTGTGAACCAGATCGCCAAGATGCGTTACATGTTTGGAAGTCAGTATCACGTCCCTATTGTGATCAGGACCCCCTCTGGGGCGGGATTGAATGCCGGACCCCAGCACTCCCAGTCCCTAGAGGCATGGTTCGCCCATGTCCCGGGATTAAAGGTGGTGATGCCCGGGACCCCTTATGACGTGAAAGGCCTTATCAAGGCAGCCGTCAGGGATGACAATCCTGTGATCGTGGTGGAGCACAAGGCCCTGCATGCCCTCAAGGGTCCCATACCCGAAGAAGAATATCTGGTTCCGATCGGAAAGGCGGACGTGAAAAAAGAGGGGACCGACGTCACGGTCGTTGCCGTGTCAAAGATGGTGCACGAATCTCTGAAATCGGCAGAGGCTCTGGCTCAGGAGGGGATCCACGTAGAGGTTATTGATCTGTTAACCATCTCGCCCTGGGACAGGGAGACGATCTTCAACTCCGTCGGGAAGACCCACCGGCTGGTCATTGCCCATGAGGCGGTAAAGAGCTTCGGCATCGGTGCGGAGATATCGGCCGCGGTTTCCGAGGAGATCATGGACGAGCTGGATGCCCCCATCATGCGGGTTGGAGCACCCTATGTGCCGGTCCCCTTCAGTCTGGAAAAAGCATACCTTCCCGGTGCTGAGGAAATCATCGTTGCGGTTAAAAAGACATTGGAACGGACCTTTTGATCAGGAGGAAAGACCTATGAAAGCTGCCGTGTGGCACAAAAAGGGCGATATCCGCATTGAGAAGATCCCCCACCCGTCTCCAGGGCCGGGGCAGGTGAAAGTGAAAATCAAGGTATGCGGAATCTGCAGCACAGACCTGCATGAATTCAGAGAAGGCCCATTCCTTATTCCATCCAGGCCTCACCCTCTGACGAATCGGGAGGGGGGGCCGGTTATCTTGGGCCACGAATTTTCCGCAGAAGTAACAGAGACCGGTGAGGGAGTTACCCGGTTTTCTCCGGGAGACCGGGTGGTGGTGAATCCCCTGCTCTACTGCGGGGAATGTCATTACTGCAGACGGGGCCTGCATATTATGTGCACAAAACTGGGCACAGTAGGCTTTGCGGCCGATGGGGCTTTTGCCGAATACGGCGTTTTTTATGAATACGCCCTGCTGGGACTGCCCGACTCGGTGACAGATGAAATGGGGGCGTTTGTCGAACCGCTGGCCGCGGCTGTCCATGCGGTGAACAGGAGCAGGATAAGGATCGGGGATTCGGTTGCCGTCGTGGGCGCAGGTCCGATCGGCCTGCTCGTGATGCAGGCCTGCCGGGCGGCAGGGGCCAGCAATGTCTTTGTAGTGGAACCGATGAAGGCCCGCAGGGAAATTGCATCGGAAACCGGCGCCGCCGCGGTCATTGATCCGACTCAAACAGATCCGGGAAAAGAGATTGGGGCACTGACGGATGGATTGAGGGCCGACCTGGTCTTCGACTGTGTGGGGAATCAATCGTCCTTTGATACGGCAGTCCGGGTGACAGGGAGAAGGGCCATCATATGCATTGTCGGCCTGGCCCTGAAACCGATTGAAATCCCCTTTATCCGACTATGGGGGCACGAAAAGGAGATCACTTTCAGCAGCGGGTACGAGGACGAGTTTCCGGCAGCTATCGCCTATCTGGCTGACAGGCGGGTCCAGACGGACAGACTGATCTCGGGCAGCATCAAATTAGACGATCTGGTTGAAAAAGGAATACAGCCCCTTATTCAAGAGAGCGAGAAGCATATAAAAATATTGGTCTACCCTTAGAGACAGAGAGCGTCAGGCAGTTGATGGGTTGCGTCGTTGAGTAGGAAAATTGGCACGTTCAATCAATATACGACCTACTTAACCACTCAACGCACCTGCCAAAGAAGGAGAACCTTGTATGAACCTGCCATATTTTGATCTGACCGGTAAAGTCGCTATTATCACAGGGGGCGCCACAGGGATTGGAAGGGGCATTGCCGAAGGGCTCGCAGATGCCGGGGCAGTCATTGTCATTGCGGCGCGTCGCCTTGAGAACTGCCGAATGGCCTGCAAAGAGATCGCTGAAAGGACCGGGACGCGGACCTTTCCCTGCCGGTGCGATATCACCGACAGGCAGCAGGTATCGGCCCTGGTTGATGATGTCGTAGCGGAATTCGGACACATTGACATCCTTGTGAACAACTCCGGCACAGGGGGAAGCGAAAAACCGATTCTGAAGATGACCGATGAGGACTGGAACCGGGTCATCGACACGAACCTGAAAGGCGCCTTCCTCCTCTCCCAGGCCGTGGTCGGAAAAATGGTCGGGCGGGGTCAGGGGGGAAAGATCATCAACGTGGCATCCATCGGAGCCCTCATAGGCTGGCCCAACATGTCCGCGTACTGTGCCAGCAAAGGGGGATGCCTGCAACTGACGAAATCGATGGCCCTGGAGTGGGTTCGATATGACATTCAGGTAAATGCCATCCTGCCCGGATATTTTAAAACGCCCATGAATGAGGAATTTTTCGCGAGCGAGGCCGGTATAAAGGCCATCAGGAGCAGTATCCCCATGAAGCGGATCGCTCGGATTGAAGAGATCAAGGGCACCGCCATCCTTTTAGCCTCGGAGGGGTCCAGTTTCATAACCGGGTCTTCTGTGGTGGTGGATGGTGGGCATACCTGCTGGTGATTTAGCTCTTGGGACTGCACGAAAAGGAGAGATTATGAAATCCTACAATACCATACTCTTGGAAAAGAAAGAGGGCATTGGCTATCTCACCTTGAACCGTCCGGTGGTACGTAATGCCTTTAATCAGGAGATGATCGAGGAACTCAGAGATGCATTGCGGCATATTGACAAAGATGAGGAGATTCGGGTCCTTATAATTACTGGGGCGGGAAAGGCCTTTCAGGCCGGTGCCGACATTGCCGAGTTGAGCGTCATGGCGCCCATGAACATCCTCCGATGGAATGAGGGAATCGTCCGGATCAACGCGGCCCTGGAAAAACTGCGGCAGCCGGTGATTGCGGCGATCAACGGTCCGGCAATGGGAGGGGGAATGGAACTGGCCATTTCCTGTACCCTGCGGGTCATTGCCGAATCCGCAAAGATGGCGCTCCCCGAGGTGAAATTGGGGATTATCCCCGGGACCGGGGGAACCCAGCGTCTGCCCCGCCTGATCGGGAAGGGACGGGCCGCTGAATTGCTCCTTACGGGCGCGGCCATCAATGCCCGGGACTCCTATGATATGGGGCTGGTGAATAAGGTGGCGCCCGATAACAAGGTCGTCGAAGCGGCCGAAGAACTGGCCCTCAGGATAATGGCCAATGCACCCATTGCCGTGGAGATGGCCAAGGACGCACTTGAGGTTGGCAAGGATCTTCCTCTGGAGCACGCGGTTCAATACTCACAGAAAAATTGCGTAACCTGCTTCAGTACAGAGGACATGAAAGAAGGGATGGCAGCATTCTTAGAAAAGCGCGAGACCAATTTCAAAGGAAAATAGGATAGATATCTGAAAGAGAGCTTGAGGTGCCATTAGAAATTGTGATGCCTAAACTCGGCCTCACCATGACCGAGGGCCTGATTATCGGGTGGAAGAAAGCGGAAGGGGATCAAGTCAAAAAAGGGGACATCCTTTTTGTCTTGGAAACGGAGAAGGTCACTTACGAGGTGGAGTCGCCCGAGGATGGTATCCTTGGTAAAATTCATGTTCAGGCCGGTGAGACGGTTTCAGTGGGGATCCCGGTAGCCCACCTTCTGAAGCCGGGAGAAGACGCTTCGGTGCTGGAACAGGCGATTTCGCGTCTGGAAAAAATGCGGACGGCTACAGAAGCGATGGAAGCGAGACCTACCTCCATGGAGGGACACTCTCCCGTTAGGCATTCTGAGATGCGGGAAGAGGGCAGGGCCAAGGCTTCCCCTCTGGCCAAAAGGGCCGCCAGGGAACAGAATATTGATCTTCGAGCCGTGATAGGCACGGGTCCCGACAGCATGATCATCAAAGAGGATGTGGACAAGGCCCGTCAGTCGGGGGTTCGGGCGATATCTTCTGCCTCCCTTCCGCCGGATGTACTAAAAGAAGGCGAACTGGTTCCGCACAGCGGTATGAGGCTGGCCATCGCCAAGAACATGATGGCAAGCAAAGTCGAAACGGCACAAACCTACATGAGTAACACGGCCGATGCTGGGAAAATCGTTCAATACCGCAAGGAAATGCTGCAAAAGATTCAGGATTTACATGGTGTGAAGATCACCGTCACCGATCTCCTGATGAAGGTCACCGCTGCAGCCATTGCCGAACATCCCATCATAAACACGAGGTGGACAGATCAAGGCACCGTCTTTATCGCGGATGTACATATGGGCATGGCCATGGCCTTGGACGATGGACTTATTGTGCCTGTTATCCGTGATATCAACAAAAAAAGTATTGCCCAAATTGCCGAAGATCGCATTGAATTGATCCAAAAAGGGAGAAACAAAGGGTTTTTGCCCGATGACATCAGCGGAAGTACGTTTACCCTGTCTGCCATGGGCATGTTTGGGACCGAGCAGTTTACGGCCAACATCAATGTCCCGGAAAATGCCATTCTGGCGGTAGGCGCCATCATCGACAAGCCGGTGGTTGTTGACGGCGGGATACAGATCCGTCCCATGATGAATCTCACCCTCACCTATGACCATCGCGCTATCGATGGGGCGGAAGCCGGGAAATTCATGCGGACGCTCATGTCATTGGTAGAGGATCCGGTCCCCGTTCTGGAGCAGCGGGTCATTCCGGGGGACGCGCCCGAAAGCCGCATCACCATCATCGGTGGCGGCATGGGTGGATATCCGGCGGCCATTAAAGCCGCCCGAATGGGGGCAAGGGTAACCCTCATTGAAAAGGGGCGTCTGGGGGGCGTGTGTCTGAATTGGGGGTGCATTCCCACCAAGTCCCTGCTGCAGTCCTGCCAGGTCATTAAGACCGTCACCGAGTCAGACCTGTTCGGCGTTCGGTGTGGGGATCACCAGATCGACCTCAAGTCCATCATGGGGCGCAAAAACCGCGTGGTGAGCCAGCTTCGAGAGGGTGTGGAAAAACTTCTGGCTGCGAAACAGGTCCGGGTCATCCAGGGCACCGCGCAGATCATGGACCCTTCATCGGTTCAGGTGCGGGAAACGGGTGAGACGGTTCAATCGGACAAAGTCATTATTGCCAGCGGGTCCAGACCCCGTAAGTTGGGCTTAAACGGAATGGACGGCCCCGGCATATGGGACAGCGACGATTTTTTGGAAATGAAACGATTGCCCAAGCGGGTGGCCATAATCGGCGGGGGGGTTATCGGTGTTGAGTTTGCCCAGATTCTGCACCGACTCGGGTCGGATGTAACCATCCTGGAGATGTTGGACGGCCTGGTTCCGGGGGTGGATCGGGAAATCGCGCTGGCACTGGAACAAAGGCTCGTGGAAGAAGGGATTAAAGTCTTTACAAAGGCCGCTATCGGAGAGATCAAGAATCGGAGAGGAAGCAAGACCGTTGAATTTACTGCGAATGGCAGAACCATGAAATGCGTAGCGAGCAAAGTCATTGTAGCTGTCGGCCGAAGTCCGGATCTGAGCTGGCTGAATACCGACCGACTGGGGCTGGCGACAAAGGACGGCGCTCTTCGGGTTAACGAGCGGATGGAAACAAGTGTCCCCGGAATTTACGGGGTCGGCGATGTGGTCGGCGGAATAATGCTGGCCCACGTGGCTATGGCTGAGGGGGAATGCGCAGCAAAAAATGCCATGGGCGACGAATCGGAGATGAGGTATGATGTCATTCCCTCGTGCGTCTACACGTCCCCGGAAGTGGCGGTCGTTGGATTTAGCGAGGAAAAGGCAAGGGAGCGGTTCGATATTGAGGTTGGGCGGTTTTCCTTTCACGGATCAGGCAAAGCCCTGGTGCTTAACGAAACCTTTGGCATGGTGAAGATTCTTTCGGATAAAAGATCCGGGCGAGTCATTGGCGTTCACATGATCGGCCCCCATGCCACCGACATGATCGGTGAGGCGGTTCTGGGTATGTCCATGAAGATGACGGTCCAGGAACTGGCCCGCGCGGTTCACCCCCATCCGAGCCTCTCCGAGGCGGTGATGGAGTCTGCCTTATCCCTGTGCGGGGGGGCCACTCATATGCCGTAGTCGTAGAGCCGTAGCTCGCCCGTAGTTTCGTTCTGCGGTTTGCTTTCTACGCTCCGGGGTGTCGAGTTGGGGCCTGTAAGTCTATGGTTTGCATATCTGGTTGTAGGGAGGTTTAAGACATGGATTTCGGATATACAGAGGAAGAGCAGGAATTTAGAAAAAGGCTCGGTAAGTTTTTGGATAAAGAATTGACGGAAGAGATTGCGCGTCAGAACTGGGAAGATCTGGGGGTTGGCGCCGAGGCCCGGGAATTTAGCCGTAAATTAAGTGCTTACGGGTTTTTAGGTATGAGTTGGCCAAAAGAATATGGCGGAAAGGGGCTGGCGCCTACCTACGATTTTATTCTCCTCGACGAACTGGGAAAGAGATGGGGAGCCCATGTGCCGCTCGATGTTGGCTACACCATGGTGGGGCCCACGATCTTACGACGCGGTGGCGAGGCACTTAAAAGGGAGTTTCTGCCGAAGATTATCAGCGGCGAAATAGAATTCTGTCTCGGGTATACGGAACCAAATGCAGGGTCAGACCTGGCTTCCATGGGGATGCGGGCCGTTGATGAGGGTGACTATTTTGTCATTAACGGTCAGAAAACATTCAATACCGAATGCCATTACTCGGAATACCACTGGTTAGCGGCGAGGACAGATGCGGATCCTGATATCCAGAAATACAAAGGGATCAGTCTCTTTGTGGTGGATATGGACAGCCCAGGCATCACGATTCGACCCCTCTGGACCATGTCAGGGGAAAGGACCAATGAGGTCTATTATGAAGACGTGAAGGTCCCGAAAAGTCGGTTGGTGGGAGAAAAGAACAAGGGATTCTATTATATGATGGAAGCCTTGGGATCTGAACGGAATCAAGTTTTTGTTCCCGGGAGATTGATGCCGATCTTGGAAGAGCTCATCAAATACGTTAAAGAGACTGAGTTTCGCGGAAAACCCTTGTCTCAGGACCCTTTGATCCGTGATAAGCTGGCCCGGGCAGCCATCGAACTGGAGGTGGCAACCGTGCTGGCAGATCATTCTCGATGGCTTGAAAGCAATGAGCTTCCAATGGTTTATCAGCCTGAAATAACGAAAGTCTTCACATCTGAACTGGAACAGCGGCTGGTCAACACAGGCATGGAGATTTTGGGCCTTTACAGTCAATTGACAGAAGATTCCCAATGGGCTCCTTTGAGAGGAAGGATTTCCTGGTATTACCTCCACTCCTTCATGACAACCATCGGCGCCGGCACAAGTGAGGTGGGAAGAAGCGTGATTGCCCAGCGAGGGCTGGGCTTGCCGAGGGCCTATTGACAACAAATTTTGTCTTCGCTTAAGGGGAGGTGTCAAACAATGGATTTTCACTTTACGGAAGAGCAAAAGATTCTGCAGAAAACTGCTCGAGATTTTCTTCAGTCGGAATGCCCCAGTTCATTTGTTCTTGAAATGGAAGCAGATGAAAAGGGCTACAGACCGGAGTTGTGGAACAAAATGGCAGAACTGGGATGGATGGCCCTGATTATCCCTGAGGAATATGAGGGAGTGGGAGGGAATCTGTTGGATTTGGTCGTGATGTTGGAAGAGGTGGGACGTTTCTGTCTCCCGGGGCCATTTTTCTCCACGGTTCTCGGCTGTTTAAGTATCATGGAGGCCGGGAGCAAGGAACAGCAAAAGGAGCTCCTGCCAAAGGTAGGGACAGGTGAGTCGATTCTGACAATGGCCCTTTCCGAGCCCGGAAACAGGAAATACGATCCTTTCCTGATTTCGGTTGAGGCTGAGGTCGAAAAAAACGATTTTATTATCAACGGCACCAAACTCTTTGTGTCCGATGCCCATGTGGCCGACTATCTGGTATGTGCTGCACGGACCTCTGACCGTCCGGGCGACAGGGAGGGGGTCACCCTTTTCATGGTGGATTCAAAGACGCCCGGCATCCGTCTCACGCCCATGAAGACCTTAGCCGGCGACAAGCAGTTTGAAGTGGATTTTCAGGGGGTCGCGGTTCCAGGGGATCATCTCCTGGGTCCTCTGAATCAGGGCGGGGTGATCCTGGAACAGGTGCTCCAGAAAGGAACCATCTGTAAGTGTGCTGAGATGTTGGGCGGCGCCCAGAAAGTATTGGAAATGGCCACCGGGTATGCAAAGGAAAGAGAACAGTTTGGAAGGCCCATAGGCAGTTTTCAGGCCGTTCAACACCACTGTTCCAACATGCTCATGGATATCGAGGGGAGCCGATACATTACCTACAAGGTGGCGTGGATGTTAGAACAGGGTATCCCGTGTGCAAAACAGGTTTCTGCAGCCAAGGCCTGGATTTCGGAGGCCTACAAAAGAGTCGTGGGACTTGGTCATCAGATTATGGGAGCCACCGGTTACATCATTGAACACGATATGCCGCTTTACTCCAGAAGGGCCAAGATCGCTGAACTCGCCCTGGGAGATGCCGGTTTTCATCGTGAACAGGTAGCCAGGGAATTGGGGCTTTAGTGGCCGGTACGGATCTTGATGTTTCGGACAGGAGGGAGGACCATGGATTTAAGTAAATTAGACAAATATGACGAGAAAGCCCAGTTCGTGGCGGATTTGAAAAAAAGGACCTTTGATACTGAAATGAAATGTCACGGATGCGCCCAGGTGATTGTTCAGACCTTCTTAGACGTTTTTGAGGAGAATAACACCCCGGTGTCCATGGCCTCCAGCCCCTTTGCCGCAGGATTGGCCCTGACCGGGAATAACTGCGGCGCACTGATTGGCGGTCTCATGGCCCTTGGTCTGGTATATGGCCGGAAGGATGTCGCCGAAGGCATGGAGGGGATCCTTGCGGGGATTCGTCCTATGAGAAAACTGGTGAAATATTTTGAAGAGACCTACCTCAACCCCAATTGCCGGGATATCACCGGGACGGACCTGGCAGACCCGGAAAAGGCAACCACATACTTTGAATCGGGCGGCCTTGAAAAGTGTGCCAGCATGATGGCAGACGTCGCTGGGTTTGTGGGTGAAATCATTTATGAGGAAAGAGAAAAGAGGCCTCGCGAATCATAATGTTGCCAACTTCTAATCCCTGAGTGCAAAGGATGGTGATGATGGATATCCTGAATACAAAGAATGCAACAATACTTGGAAGGAATATGAATGCGAGGAAACTGTTAGAGAGGCAGGTTCGCCAGCACGGCGACAAGCCATTCATTATTTTTGTGGACAAGGACCTGAATGAAGAGATCCTCACATACAGACAGTTTGATGAAACCGTGAACAGGCTTGCCAACTGGCTTCTTGAAAAGGGTATCCGCAAGGGAGACTTTGTGCTGGTCCACCTCCCGAACTCCACTGGATTTGTCGTGGCAGTTCATGCCTGCACAAAGATCGGGGCGGTCATGATCCCTTCGATCATTTTCGATGTTGCCGAGGATCTTGAATACAAGCTCAATTTTTCAGAAGCAAAGATGGTTATCACAGACGGTTATTATTATTCGATTTTTGAAAGCATCCGCGCCAAATGTCCCTCTGTCAAAGATATTGCTATTTATCGATCGGAAGCGGAGATCCCAGGGACCCACTTGTGGGACCAAATCCTTGCAGATTCCTCCCCCGAATTGGATCATGTTGAAATCGATCCCCTTGACACCGCTCAGATGCTCTTTACCTCCGGGACCACAGCACGTCCCAAGGGGGTTATCCTAACCAACGCCAATTTTCTCTATATCGGCGAGGTGTGCGCCAAGAGTTTTGCAGTGACGCCCGAAGATCGGTACCTCCTGGTGCTGCCGCTGTTCCACGTCAATGCCCAGTGTATTTCCTACTGGCCATGTTTGACAGCCGGAGCAAGTATAGTCATTTCTGAAACATTCAGCGCAAGTAAATTTTCGTCTCTAATTCGAAAATATGATTGCACCATATGCTCCATTGTTTCTGCAACGCTCCGTATGATCTTAGCTCAACCAGAGCATCCGCTTGACAGCGAAAGCAGAATGTGGCGATGTCCCTACGCCATTGCCATTACAGATGAGGAATGGGACACATTTGAAAGAAGATTCAACACTACCCTGATCGACCTGTACGGTCTGACAGAAACCTTGGCTCCCTGCACTATCATGCCCATATGGGGGGAGCATCGAAGGGGTTCGGTAGGGTGGCCAAATCCCGGAATGGAAGTAAAGATCGTTGATGACAGCCGGAATGAGGTGCCCATCGATGAAACCGGAGAGATCGCGATCAAAGGAGATCCGGGAATCTCTCTGTTCAGGGAGTATTACAAAAATCCGGAAGCCACCTCACAGGATTTTGTGGACGGCTGGTTTTATTCCGGGGATTACGGAAAGGTGGATGAAGACGGTTATGTCTATTTTATCGACCGCAAAAAGGACGTGATTCAGCGAGCGGCCGAAAATATTTCTGCCCCCGAAGTAGAGCGGGTCCTGAACGACTACCCGGCCGTTGAGGAGTCGTGCGTTATTGCCGTCCCTGATCCTGTACGGGATGAAGCGGTGATGGCCATCATTAAGTTTAAGCAAGGAGCGAGTGCAACCGAAGAAGAGCTTACGCAGTTCTGCAGGGAACGAATGGCCAAGTTCAAGGTCCCCCAGTTCTATATTTTTCAGGAGGAAGAGTTCCCCAAGACTTCCATCGGAAAGCTCCAAAAGAATATTATCCGGGCTGAGGTCCTGAAGGATTGGGATCCATCCAAATAGGCAACTGGAGGCGATATGCTGAAGTTAGTGGAATCTGAGAGATTCAGACGGTTGATTCGGGAAGATGACTGGGGAGACCTCGGGAGACCCACGCAAGAAATGATCGCAACGGCCATCGATGCGGGTCGCTACGATGAAGCAAAGGCCCTTGCCGGATATTTCATACCTGAAGGGAAAGCGCTTCACGATCTGTTCTGTGACTGGATCTGGGATATCTTTACCAAGACCTCTCAAAATAATGGGGAGGAGGCTGTCTACAAACTGTGCCGCTCCACACAGGAGACATGGATGATGCGGCGAACATGGAAGGGGCTTTCCAAGATGTCGGTTGAGGAACGGGTCCGTGTCAACGCAGAGGTCATGCGATCCCATCGTTGTGGCCCTCAGCAGGACGGGGGCATTGACATAATCGAGGAAGAAGATCGTTTCAGCATCAAAATGAATCCCTGCGGGAGCGGAGGAAGGATGCGGAGGGGAGATCCCGTGGATGGAACCCCTACCAGACTGGGATCTCCTTATAACTTCGGGTCAACAAAAAAGGCCTATCCCTGGAGCTGGGGCCGGAAAAATGTGCCCTATTATTGTATCCATTGTGCCATCAACGAAATCCTCCCCATTGAATGGGGAGGGTTTCCTCTCTGGGTGACAGGCTATTCTGATGATGCGGCCAAGCCCTGCTACTGGCACTTTTATAAAAAACCTGAACTGATTCCGGATGAATACTTCAATCGACTGGGATTTGAGAAGCCACGGTTCGATTGATCGTTCAGGTATTTGATGCAGGAAAACGCTTCCTTTTATGCCCTTAGTCCGTAATTCACAGAGGGCGCAGTGTTCTTATTTTCGTGTAATCTTCCCAAAGGTACCACTGTTCGGGATGGGCGTAAACATACTGTTCAAAGGTTTTCAATACCGCCTCCCCAACCGACGAGTGCCTTTTGTCTAACCTTGATAGCATATCATCACAACTCTCTATAATTATTTAAATCATTATCTGCTCCGCTCAGTCTTCTAGAATCCAGATGTGATTGCAGTGATCAGCTCCATTGGCAAGTTCTTTATCTCTTGTCAATTTCGCCTTTGGATGTATCATCGGTGCTGAGAGGAAGTCAGAGTCACAGTATGCCTGGCATACTTCCGGAACTCCCTTGTTTTTGCAGGCATCATAAGTAGTGCATCTTGTTATCTTGATAGCCACACGCTTTGGCCCGGCCTCGATCACCTCCATCCACGGGTTAATTGCCGACCTCTCCATAATCCATTTACCGAAAGCGGTGAATCTTTCCTCCGTGGGTACTCCGCTGAGAGCTTTGTTCAGACCGCTGAGCCATGATTCAACCCAGCCCTTCTTCAGTATCTCAAGCGCTCTCTCCTTACCAACATCCTCCATAATCGCTTTGGCAAAATATATAGCCAGGTCAAGCTCGCCTTCCCTCTGTTTTACCTGCTCCTCATAAGTAGCCATTTCTTTCTCCTTTCTAAGCTTTATTTAATGTTTCGTAGTCGAAAACTTAGCAGATTTGAAGGGAAAGTTCAAATCTTTATAAATTCGAGAAAAGATAGGTTGCGGCGATGCCACAGCTATTAAGGCCAAACCTGTACATAAGCCGAACGTGTGCGCTCGGAAACCGTGCCGAATTTTGCGTCGTAGTCCTTCGTGAGGTTGGCAAGGTGGTCAGATTTCAGAAATTTCTCAAAGGTCTCCTCGTTTTCGAACTCGTAGACCGCCATGTACTGGTAGCGATCCTCACCC
>JAFDIX010000892.1 GCA_019307805.1 Deltaproteobacteria bacterium
CCCTCATAATAGTCTCTTCTTTCCTTTGCATTGGATATGGCCTTTTCGATGACCTTCACGGCCTTATCATATTGCCCGTTGGCATAGTATGCCTCAGCCAGGGTATCCAGATACATGGGCAACGGTTCCAGTTCCACCGCGCGTTTGGCCAAATGAATAGCCCTCGGAGGGTCCCTCAGTTCTTCGTAAGGGGCCGTGGCCAGATACCAGGCAAGATTATTATAGGCCAAAGACTGCGCCGGATCCACTTGGATGATCCTCTCGTATGCCTGCATCTCCTGCCGCAGTTTCCAGGCTTCTATCCCCTCCTTCAGGGGCCCGAAATTGAGGAAATACCCCAGCCCGGCAATGGTGACAAGGTAGATCACGATGGAACGGGCCACAAATCGGTCATGCCGCTTCACCAGCCCGGGCTCCCTTTCACTCCGCCAGAGATAATCCACCCTCTCCTTTATACTGAAATGGTGCCAACTGGGCAGTGCCCTGCTCTTCCCACTCAGGAATGCAATTTTCTCCAGGGACGTGATGGCCGGGGTGGGGCTCCCCATGGTGGTGGCAGAGAATAGATCTGCCTGACGCTCGAAGTTCCTCATGAAAAATCCCATGACAAATCGAAAATAGATCACCATGGCAAGAAGGATGGGGAAGGAAACCGCCATGTAGAACAGGCTTGTGGCCTGGGACTCGGCGTTCTCCAGAATGTCTATAAAAAAAGACTGACTCGCAAAGAAGTAGACACAGAGATCGAAAAGGCCGAAGGACAGGACCATGAAACCGAAGAAAAAAACCATATAGAAGACCAGATGGCGGTACTTCGCATGTCCCATTTCATGGGCAAGGACGCCCTTCAGTTCCTCCGTTGAGAGGATTTCCATGAGTCCCTTGGTCACCAGGATATAACGATACCTGGCCACAACGCCCATGATCCCTGCCGTCATCATGCGTCCCTGAAAAATGGGCCACAATAAAAGTGCACGGTAACGGAATCCCTGATCTCTCAAAAAATCCCTCAGGGCCTTGACCTTCTCTGAAGGATCCAGGGGGCTGCACCCCCACCAGTATTGGATCACAAGGGGCATAAAGATCATCAAGACGATCAGGAAGCCGGCAAAATAAGCCATCTGGCCCATGGGTTTGTTCAAGAAACTGTCAGGTGTCGACCATGGGCTTAGGGATAGAAGATCAGAGATGAAGGAGAGTATCATCCACGGGAACAGGATGGGTACATTGAATTTGACGTGTGAAAGAACAAAGGCCCGCCTTCCGATGTTTGTATGAAATGCCTCCCGGTAGACGGAATGGCTGAAGTACCAGACAGTACAGAGGTAGAACATAAAAATGGCAAGTCCCAGGATTCCCTGGAGAACCGAAAAAGAAGCAAGCCCCGGAATGGCCTGAATCCAGTACTTTACCTGAAAGATATAAATATCCAGGGCGAAAAGAAATATGGCGAGAACCGACAGCCTCAGGTTGAGGGTCTGATATGCCGCAGCAAGTCCGCCTTCGGCGGTCCCTGCCTGGTAGCGTTTCATGAGGCCTTGAAAGCCCCATCGGCAGCAACCTGCAAAGGCCAGCCAGCTCAGGAAAAGCATCATGAGGGTCTGTATGAGCGGACTCTCGGGACGCGATCCCGAATAGCTGACGTTGAAAATTAGCAATACAACGATGAAATAGATGATGTTGTTGAACATACGCGTTTATTTAAACGAAAAACTTCAGATTTAAGACATCAGTTGCTGCAATCCGGCTCCCATAAAAAATTCCACAAAGCGGCGCACGGCTCCAGGTTCATGGCATAGGGTTCCCGGGGTGTTTTATGCCGCCTCGTGATAACACTGGGTCCCATCATAACAACAAAAAACATATTTTACCCAATAAAATCATTGACGCATTAAAACAAATAGACTACATTGGTCATCTTTAAAAGTACACAAAGGACATATCATGGAAACTACGGCAATTTCAAAATTAAAGGCATCACTTAGTGAATATCTATCAAAAGTAAAGGCGGGCGAAGAGGTCCTTGTGACTGAAAGGGGAAAACCGATTGCCAAAATTATCCCTCTCGAAAGAGATGCGTCTGAAATTTCGGCTCATCTCTTGACACTTGAGCGAGCAGGATTGGTCAATAACTTGAGCGAGCAGGATTGGTCAATATCGGTACGGGCAAACTTCCACCGGGTTTTTGGGATCTGACAAGACCCAAAGACAATAGAGGATTGGCCCTCAATGCCCTTTTAGAAGAAAGAGAGGAAGCCCGATGATGTTCTGGGATTCCTCAGCCATTATCCCTTTGTGTGTCGATGAACCGCGAACGAAAGTTATCAAAGACATCGTAAAAAAAGATGATTCTATGGTCGCGTGGTGGGGAAGTCCGGTAGAATGTTTTTCCGCTTTTGCCCGTTTACGCCGTGATAATTTTCTCAGCGCCTCTGAGGAAGATCGGGTGCGCCAACTTATTCATATGTTATCGACTT
>JAFDIX010000893.1 GCA_019307805.1 Deltaproteobacteria bacterium
CCTGATTGTCGATAATTCTTCTTATCTGGATGGGGTCCAGGTTGCTGGATACTCCCATGATGAGAATCGGAAAGGAGGCGAGATCGAACTTCCGCAGTCGGGGTCGTTCGGCATCTTCCGGAAGTCGCGGAATGACGCGATCCAGCCTTTCCCGGATATCGTTGGCCGCTTCATCCAGGTTCGAACCCCACGTGAAAGTAACCCGAACGCTACTTCGGCCATCGGCCGAGACCGAGGTAACCTCTTCCACTCCGGGTACCGCGCTCATGGCCTCCTCAATGGGGCGGGTGATCAGCTCTTCGACTTCCTCGGGACTGGCGTTTTCATAATCAGTGGAAATGCTCAGTGTCGGATAGGTGATATCGGGCGATGATGACAATCAAAGAGACCATAACGGTCAACACCGGGCGCCGGACGGAAAAACGGGAGATGTTCACGATTTTTTTTCTCCCCCAGGCATTTTGACCCGCTTGACATCGGGTTTTACGCCTTTCCTCAGGGCGCCACCAGCCGGCTTTTTATCCGGCAGAATAATGGACGACCCGTCTTCCAGCAGGTGATGCCCCAGGGTCACCACCGCACCGGTGATGGGTGGATTCAGCACCTCCGCCTGGAAGCCGTTTACGATACCGATGGTCACCGGAACAAACCGGGCCTTTTGCTCCTGAAGATCGGCTAAAAAAACCCCCTGGGTGCCGTTTCTCTTGACAAGGGCGGCTACCGGAACCACGGTGGCGTTTTTGTGCTCATCGAATTGAATCTGAACCCGTACAAACATCCCCGGTTTCAGAAGCTTTTGTGAATTAGGTATTTCGAGCTCCACCCGGGCCTCCCGGGATGTTTCTTTCAAAAGGGGGGCTATTCGAATCACTTTTCCGGTAAAGGTACGACCCGGAAACGCATCGGTTGAAATGACTGCTTCCAGCCCCGGCTGAACCTTGGGATAGTCCCGTTCGATAACATGGATGGCAGCGATGAGCTTTTCGATATCGAGAACAGAGACTATCGGGGTGTTGGGCGCCAGCATGGCCCCTTCGTCCACAAAGCGCTCCCCCACCACCCGGTACCCGGTGTTGTTGTTTTCAGTCACTTGAATCTGGGCATAAGAAAGCCGTATGTTGGCCATCTTCAAGGCTGCTTCTTTTTGAGATATCTGGGCGGTAGCCACTTTCAACTTTGCCTGCTGGGTCTTAAATTCGGACTCTGCGGCATCGAGCTGGGATTCGGAGGCGATCTTCTTTTTCCGCAATGTTATGGTTCGCTCATACTCTCGTTTTGCGTTTTCTATTGTGCTTTTCTTCTCCTGAAGATTTGCCTTGGCAACCTCCAGTTCAGCCTTTGCCTGGAGGACCTGCTGGCGATATTCATCGTCATCCAGTACGGCCACAAGCTGCCCGCCTTTGACCGTATCGCCGATATTGACCAGTATCTTTTCGAGACGTCCGGCGATTTTCGGTGCCAGGATAAACTCAGAGAGTGGATGCAGGGTCCCGGTAAAGTTCCCCACTTCCCGTATGGAGGCTTTCTTTACGAGTACAACCTCGACGGCAACAATTACCTTTCGACGTTCGTGCTTGAGGCCTTTTCGGGAAGCAGAGGCTTTTTCATAGATCTGCCAGCCTAATAAGCCGAGCCCTGTCAAAATAATGAGGGTAAAAAGGATTTTTTTCATACGGAAAACCCATAACGCCGTTCAAAGATACAGAGCGGCTTAAAATTTAGAATTAACATTTATTTATATAATTTTTTCGGATTATAACAAATAAAAACATAAATTTTCAGCAATAAAACCTGTCTGACGATCCAAAATGTTAATTTGATGGAATTTACACTGCCGCAATATCTTTGCGTTTGTGGCCCTGTAAGGTATTTGTATTCATCTGAGAAAAGAATTTAATGGGAGAAGTCAGGTTACAGACTGAACCAAAGGCGAGAAAAAAGCACAATATGTGGTAGTTTTGAGTGGAAAATCAGATTACAATTGAGTCAAGGATACTGCTATAAACCTGTCGCCCTGGTCACTCCAAAAATGTTAAGTATCGTATTAGAAACCGCCACTTTGAAAAGCCGTCTTTTTTGGTTTATGCTACTAATATTGGGGTGGGTATATCTGCTATGAAAACCAAGATATCAGACAGCTGAAATCGTGAGATAGGCAGAGCATATATGTAATTATTTTATAATTTCAGATAGTTGTTTCTCTGGCAAGATATCTGTATTCGGAACTCCTTCAAATTTGGGGTTCATTTTAGAGCATATCACAATTTTAAACGAAGTCTGGATACTCTCAATGTATTATTTAGTTTTTTGGTACGATAACGCATGACATTTAAAGACGGATAACATTACAAAGATGACGATATCCAGATCTGTATAATTACTTGTTATTTGCGGAGCAATTAATGATGAATGTTGTACCAGAATTTAGGATAGAAAGCGGATATATACCTGGCTCAATCGGTCGGATTTCTGAACTTCATGGTGCCTACTACCATGATCATTGGGGGTTTGGGCTCTATTTTGAGGCAAAGGTTGCCACTGAGCTTTCGGAGTTTCTCCAGCGATATGATAAAAACAGCGATGGAATTTGGATTGCCACAGTGAATGGCCGAGTTGAAGGTTCAGTTATTATAGACGGTATTCATACTGAAAATGAAGGCGCTCATTTAAGGTGGTTCATCATATCTGATACTTTACGGG
>JAFDIX010000894.1 GCA_019307805.1 Deltaproteobacteria bacterium
AATAAAGGCAATCCTTGTGCGGGAAGAGGAGAGACCGAGGGTGATCTATTGGCAGGTTCAGTAAAGATGTTTCATCCCTTTAAGGCATTCATTGTCGCCAGATCTGTGGTGGGCCTTGAAATCAATCGCCACTCTATTGGGGCGGTACAGGTATCCCATAGCTCAGGGGGACCGGAGATCGAAAGATTGGCCCTTCGACAGATAGAGGATCCGGATCAGCTGGACATGGAACTGAAGGACTTTGTGCGCGCCGAAGCGTTGCACCCGGAAATGCTCATCACTTCCCTGCCCACCTCTCTTGCCTCCATTCGTGAGTTGCATCTTCCCTTTGCAAATACCAAGAAAATACGTGAGATCATCAAGTATCAAATGGAACCCCTGGTGCCCTATAATGTAGAAGACATGGTCGTTGATATGCTTCCTTCAGCAAAGGGGGAGCCTATTACCGCCATTGGGGTTGAAAAACGCGTACTCTCAGACCATTTAAAGACTCTCGGTCACGCTGAGCTGGAGCCAAACAGGGTGGGTCTCCATGATCTGGCACTTTTTTCCCTGTTCCTCAAAACACAGAAGCAAAAACCCGGCGAACCCATTGCCATTGTCCGTCTGGATGAAGAGGAGATGGCATTTCAGGTTATCCTTGATGGGAGAATTGCCTTCATCCGTATCTTGCCCTGTAAAAAGGACCCCCTGGATACGCTTAAGGAGTGCCTGCGCCTGTACGCTATGAAAAGTCCCCAGGATACGTTGACGGAGATATATGTGACCGGGCCCCTGGCAATTCAGGAAGATATGGTTGACAGGATAGGCGGCTCCCTGGGCATAAAGACCTCACTATGGAGGCCCTTTGAGGGTGTAAAGCATAAAAACGGGAAGATAGAAGACAATCTCCAGGCCATGCTCAGTGTCCCTTTGGCCCTTGCACTGAGTGCAGGAAACGGGTCGGAAAAGTCATTTGATTTGCGGCGAGAAGAGTTTGCGCCTAAGACCGCAGGCAATTTCAAAGGTCCCCTGCTTTATCTCTTCTCAGCCCTCATCCTCTTCATGGGGCTATGGACATTCCATCTCTATCAGAAGCTCAATGTGGAGGACGATAAATACAAGGGGTTGAATAACGGTATCAGCCGGGTCTTTACAGAGACATTTCCTGGTGCACGGCACATAATCAAGGGCCGGGAGCTGGAACAGATGCGCCAGAGGATTGGGGAGGAAAAGGGGAAGTACCAATGGTTGAATCAGGTCACGGCCCAGGGCCTGGTTCTGGAAACCCTTCTCAGTGTAACCAAGGTCGTATCAGGCCTGCGTGATGTGAAGATCGATAACATCTCTATTGACGGAAGTGCGGTTCATCTTGACGGGCGCACGTCATCATTCAAGACCGTGGACGACCTCAAGGGAAGGCTTTCAGGGTTGGGCGCCTTCTCGAGTGTGAAACTGGTAGGGGCAAAGATGGACAACAGGGAAAATGACGTTATGTTCAGCTTTGCCCTGGAGAAGAAACCCTAACGTTGCAACTAAAGGGTAAACCATGAAAATAACCAGAAGCAGCATGCTCATTACCTCCATCGCCGGGCTCCTGGTTTTGGGCCTTCTCTACTACTGGCTCATCATCTCCCCTGCCATATCCCAGCGGGAGAGGCTGATCATCCGTATAGAGAAAAGGGCTGCCGATCTTGTGCAGATGAAGGCCCTGAAGCGTGAATGGCAGGATTTTCAAAAAAAACGGGATGCGGCTGAAACAAGGCTCAAACAGAAGGGGAGTGCGTTTACGCTTCTCTCCTTTTTGGAGGCCCTTTCCAGATCAGTGGGCGTTGACAAGAAGATCCAGTACATGAAACCCCTCTCTCTGGAGGTAGAAGGGGAAATAAGGCCGGAAGGCATTGAAATGGTTCTTGAAAAAATCGACATGAGAGAGTTGGTCAACTTCCTTTACCGGATTGAATACTCCGAAAAACTCCTGACCATCAGAAGGATAAGAATACAGAAATGATCCCGCGACAAGAATCCATCGCTCAAGGTAACCCTCCAGATCTACGCCTACTTGGCTGGTTAGGCGTTTAGGTTGAAGGTAGAAGGAACCGAAATCGCTGCCCGCCGCATTTGAGACGTCAGGCCATACAA
>JAFDIX010000895.1 GCA_019307805.1 Deltaproteobacteria bacterium
GGGGGTAAAGGTGATCGTGCTGGATGACTCGGGCACCAAAAGGAGGGCGGCAAAAGATCCGGATAAATTCAAGGAAGCAAACAAGCGATTTGTCCAGGGCCTCAAAAAACATGCCATCACAGGAGAAGGGCTCCCCGCCTATGGCACCAATGTTCTGACCCAAATCATTAACGAGGCCGGCGCCTTTCCAACAAACAACTTCGCAACGGGAAGATTTGACGAGGCCGCCAGGATAAGTGGGGAGACCCTCGCCCAGACAGAGACGGACCGCGGCGGCAAGGCCACCCACGGATGCCACACAGGCTGCGTGATCCAGTGCTCCGGGACCTATATGGACAAGAACGGAAAATTCCTCACCAAGCAGCCTGAATATGAGACCATCTGGGCCCACGGTGGAAACTGTGGGATCGGCGATCTCGACGCCATTGCCGAGATGGACCGCATGGATGATGACTTTGGCATCGACACCATAGAGATGGGCGCCACCATCGGGGTTGCCATGGAAGCGGGCCTTGCAAAATTCGGCGATGCCCGGGCTGCCATAGACTTGGTAAAGGAAGTCGGAAAGGGAACCCACCTGGGACGGATACTGGGAAGCGGCGCCGCGATTACGGGGAAGGCTTTCGGTGTGGAAAGGGTACCCGTGGTAAAGGGCCAGGCCATGCCCGCCTACGACCCCAGGGCGGTCCAGGGGCTCGCCGTCACCTACGCCACCTCCCCCATGGGTGCGGACCACACGGCCGGCTACGCGGTTACCGCCAATATCCTCAAGGTGGGCGGAGATGTGGATCCCTTGAAACCAGCGGGCCAGGTGGAGCTGTCGAGAGACCTCCAGATCGCCACCGCTGCCATCGACGCCACGGGATACTGCCTGTTCATCGCATTTGCCATCCTGGACCAGGAGGACACCTTCCAGGATATGCTGGACGTGATCAGCGGGTTTACCGGAGCCCCCTTAACCGGAGACGATGTGGTGGCCCTTGGGAAATCCATCCTTACAAACGAGAGGGAGTTCAATGCCAAAGCAGGTTTTTCCGCTGCCGACGACAGGCTGCCCGAATACTTTAAAAAGGAGCCCCTGCCCCCCCACAATGTCACCTTCCAGGTTTCAGACGAAGATCTGGACCAGGTGTTTAACTGGTGATTTAAAGGAAGGGTTCAAGGGGTCCAGGATTCCAGGGTTCAAGTGAACTGCCTGCGAACTGCTTAGTAAGGAGTAGGAAGTAAGGAGTAAGGAGCAGGAACCGGTAATCGGTAATCAGAAGCCGGTGAAAGCAGACGACCCCGTTAAATAGTCCTTCGGAATTTCACGGGGCAGGCAGACGACGGCATTCAGATGACAGAAAAACCAAAGGCACTTGAAGCCATCATCACAACCGATCGGAAAACCCTGCCGGTTTTTTCGCAACTCCTTGGCCAGGGTTTCATCATCGGAATCAGGACAGGCTACAGCGTGAAGGAACTCTTAAGGGTCCAGCTGGGATTTGAAGAGGCCTATATCGAAAACAGAATCCAGACCCTGTTTCTCAATTACAGGGCAGTGGACGATATAGATTCCGCCCTGGTTCACCATGGCGCCATTCTGGCCCTGTCCGCCGCCATGCCAGGGCTGGCGGGGGCGACCTTTCGCAAGAGCGGGGCATACTCTGTCATGCGAAGCCAGATATCCCATGAAAACGGCGCTACCTCCACAGGATCTCATGACGGGGAGATAACCCTGAGACTGTTTAACCTCATTGCAAAAGAGGAGGGACCCAGATTCCTTAAGAAAGGCATCCTCATAAAGGGCAGGGATCTTGACGATCTTCTGCACATTCAGCCGGAAGGCTTTTTCAGAAATTTAAAAGGCTTCATGGTTGATGGGAAAGAGGCGGACCCTAAAAAACCCATAGGGGATAAAAAACTGATTCTGAAAGTAAAGATCCGGGTGCGGAGGGCTCGGCTTTGAGTTACCCCCGGAATGGGCTTGTTTATATAGCCATCTTTTTGTGGGAGTATTGGAGTGTCGGAGCCCGCCCTGGTGCGACTAACGACAAAAAAACATCTTGAGTTGCAGTTGTGCAAGGGTAATGCTTTAAAAGTTGTACGTGCTAATCCAGGTCTGGGCCAGGGTAGTGGCC
>JAFDIX010000177.1 GCA_019307805.1 Deltaproteobacteria bacterium
GCAGCCGATGGAATTCCCTTGGTCAAAATATCTGCCCTGACGGGTGAAGGCATGGAAGATCTCTGCCAGGCCATAGAGGATGCGGTGGTGGCGGGAGAAGGGGATCTGGGGACCTCACAGGTGGTGCCCAATCTGAGGCACCAGAATGCCCTGAATGACGCAGTGATATTTTTCAATAAAGCAACAGCAAACACCCGAGAGGAACTGCCCGTTGAAATTATCGCTGTGGACCTTCAAAGCGGCCTGGATGCCCTGGGTGAAATTACGGGTGCGAACGCCACCGATGAGGTCCTGGAGAGGATCTTCAGCGAATTCTGTCTGGGCAAATAACTAGTGCCCACCCAGGAATAAAATCTTGGCACGAGAGAGTTTCCAGTTCAGAAATCAGAGATTTCCGGATGGAGCTGTCAGCGTTCAGCGGCCAGCAATCAGCCAATACCTTGTCTTTAATGTCTTTTGCTGAAAGCCGAACCCTGAAAAGGATCTCTTCATTTCGGTAAAAATATCACTATCTTGGTTGACCCCTATCGCTTTTTTCACTATTATTTAGGAATCATGGTACGATTTGCCGACATCGTAACATCAAAAATCAAACTTGGGGTTCCAAATAAAATAACCCCTGTCAGGGTTGGGGAAAATGCGTACCGGTTTGCGGATTTGCAGGTTTTGGAGCAGCTGGCAGAGAGCACTTCTGTCCCAAAATACGAGGAAGAAGGCCCCACTTTCGAGGTAATAGGTTATTATGATGAACTCCTTGAACTTGCCCAGGACATTGGAGACAGGGTAAAGCGCAACAAAAAGATTGATCCCTTTCCGATCCTCTCCATTATTCATTCCATTACAGCCGCCAACCTCACCGATGAACTGTACGAATATGCCATGTCGTCAACCGTTGATTATGAAGAGCTCCCCGGACCCACGATGGAAGCCACCTTTGCCTCCATGAAGGTCGGAGAAGGGATGGGCTATGATGAAAAAATGTTGATAAAACTGGGCCTCACCGCCTTTCTTGAGAATGTAGGGATATACAAGGTTCCGGAAGGTGTTCTCACCAAAAAGGGGAAACTTGACGAGAAAGAAATAAAGACCATTAAATCACACCCCATCATAAGCTATAAGATCCTTTCCGGAATGGGAGAGAAATTTCGCTGGCTGGCCCTGCTGGCCCTGCAAACCCATGAAAGATCAGATGGATCAGGGTATCCAAAAGGACTCAAAGAGGATGAAATCTCAGAGATGGCCTCTATTATCGGGCTGACAGAGACCTACATCGCAATGATAAAACGCACTCCCTATCGAGACCCATATTCTCGACCCGATGCGGTGAAATTTATCATTGAAGATGCCAAACTTCAATTTCCCATAAAAGTGTTAAAGGCATTTTTCAATGAAATTTCCCTCTACCCCGTGAATACCTATGTGAGACTCAACAGCCAGGCCATAGGACGTGTACAGTCTACCAACAAACGCCGCCCCCTCAGGCCCAGGATTGCGTTGCTCTATGACAGTGAAGGAAAAAGAATCAGGAGTCAGAAAGTCATTGATCTTTCAGAAGACCCTCTATTTTACATTGTAGAGAGCATAGACAAGAAAGACCTACCCTAAATGGGGGATTACCATGCATAAAGTATATGTGGTTGCCGGGCCCATGGAAGGGCACTCCTTTGCGATCAAAACCGATGGGATGTTTATCGGACGAAGCCCTAAGAATGATTTCCAGATAAAAGACCCTACTGTTTCACGCAGGCATTTGAGCATCATCATCAAGGGAGATTGTTTTTTTATTGAAGACCTGAAAAGCGAAAACGGCACCTATCTTTCCGGCAACAAGCTTACTCCGGGCATTGAATACGAAATCCTGGAAGGCGCACCTGTTGTAATAGGAAGGAGTGTGCTCGGTCTCGGTGCAGGCAGTGTTGAATCGGTACAGCCCTTTCTGAACGCCATCGGGCTACATAAGGAACTTAACGAATCCGGCAGCCGCCCCGTTGAAAACAGGGGCAAGACCGCACCGGAAAATATCGGGTTGATCTACAAAGTCTCGAACCTTCTGATGGAATTGGAAGGTATCGATGAAATTCTGGAAAAGCTCCTGGACTGGATTCTTGACCTCCTGAAAAGGGTGGATAGGGGCGCGATTATCCTGGTGGATTCCGATACCCGGCAGGTCAACAGGGTTGTATCAAAATCCAAAAAGCCGATCCGGAACGACACCGAGGTCTATAGCCAGGAAATAGTGGACCGCGTAATACGTGAAGATAAGCCGGTTGTCATTGCAAATTCTCATGAGGAAACAGGGAGCGGTTTTGCCAGGACTTTTCGATTATTGAAAATCAAGTCCGTGATGTGTATTCCCCTGATCAGTGGTTCCCATGCCATAGGCGCACTTTATGTCGACTCTATAGATAAACCCTATGGATTTCGAAATGGGGATCTCTTTCTGTTGAGTGATTTGAGCTGTCGAATCACCCCCATCATTGAACGGGCATTACTCTTTGATTCCCTGGAGGATGGGGATTAAGGACTCTTGA
Organism: Deltaproteobacteria bacterium; assembly: GCA_019307805.1. Lineage (GTDB taxonomy): Bacteria > Desulfobacterota > DSM-4660 > Desulfatiglandales > HGW-15 > JAFDIX01. The sequence continues at coordinate 2,532 of JAFDIX010000177.1, forward strand.
AATAGTCCTTGACCGTTTTCATGGCGCAGAACTTCCCGCACATAGTGCAGACATCTTCTTCTTCGGGGGGATTTTCAGAGCGTAATTTCCTGGCCTTCCGGGGATCGATGGCAAGTTCCATCTGGGCCTCCCAGTCCAGGTTCTTTCTTGCTATGGCCATTTTCCTGTCCCGCGCAATGGCACCCTCATGCCCACGGGCAATATCCGCGGCATGGGCCGCAATCTTGCTCACAACCACACCTTCTCTGACATCCGCCACACCCGGCAGGCAGAGATGCTCCGTGGGTGTCACATAGCATAGAAAATCCGCCCCCGCTTCCCCAGCCACTGCCCCACCGATGGCACAGGCCACGTGGTCGTACCCCGCAGCAATATCCGTCACCAGGGGTCCAAGAACATAGAAGGGGGCATTGTGGCAGAGCTGTTTCTGCAGCAATACATTGGCCTTGATCTGGTTGAGGGGGACGTGCCCCGGCCCCTCGATCATCACCTGCACATCCTGTTCCCATGCCCTTTTGGTGAGGTCCCCCAGTGTCATCAACTCGTGAATCTGGGCCCTGTCCGTGGCATCGGCAAGACATCCCGGTCTCAATCCATCCCCAAGGCTCAGGGTGACGTCATACTTCTTTACGATGTCCAGGAGCCTGTCATAGTTCTCATAGAGGGGATTCTCCCTGTCATGATGGAGCATCCAGGTAGTCAGAAAGGCCCCACCCCGGCTCACGATGTCCGTCACCCTCCCCTGCCTTTTTAACATATCCAGCGCAGACCGGGTCACCCCGCAGTGGACAGTGATGAAGTCCACCCCGTCAGCGCTCTGTTTTTCAATCACTTCAAAAATTTTATCCTCCGAGAGGTGAACCACCCCTCCTTCCTGGTTCACGGTCTCGACCACGGCCTGGTAGATGGGAACCGTTCCTATGGGAACCGTTGCAAGCTCCAAAATCTTTTTCCTGCACTGGTCGATGTCCCCCCCTGTGGAAAGGTCCATGACCGAATCAGCGCCGGCCTCCACCGCCACCCTCAGTTTTTCAAGTTCCTCGTCCAGATCGGCCCTGTCGGACGAGGTGCCGATGTTGGCGTTCACCTTCATCGTCAGCCCTTCACCAATCCCTGATGGTACCAGACCCCCATGGTTGATATTGGCCGGAATAACCACACTTCCCCGGGCAATCCTCTCCCTCAGCAACAGGACATCCACCTGCTCATTTGCAGCTACCGCTTCCATTTCCGGGGTCGTAATCCCCGCCCGCGCTTTTGCCAATTGCGTCACTTTATATGTCCTCTAAGTTGAAACCCAAAAACATTGAATGGGATTTATTGACCATGCATTGACGCCCTCAAGGGCCTCCTCATTCCACAAGTATGAAGCTAACAAGCACCCCATAGACTGTCAACCAAAATATCCATACTCTTTTCGTGTGATCTTGACTTTAGGCCTCCTTTCCCCTATATGCTAATTCTAGCATTTTAAAAGGGTTACCTCCTGTCCCATTCATTCACCTTCAAGTCGCCTGGAGCCTGAATAATGAAGAAATTCCTGAAAACCTTTTTGTCACTAAATCCCACCTCCATAACAATGGTATTGACCATACTGGTCATTTTCCTCTTTTTGGTGGGAGTCTCCTTTCTGGATCTGGTGGAACTCAAGACCTTTGACCTTCGTTTTATTTCCAGAGGCACCTTGAAGCCCTCTCCGACAGTCGTCATGGCGGCCATTGACGAAAAGAGCCTGGATGGCGAGGGACGCTGGCCCTGGCCCAGGTCAAAATTCGCCCGGCTTGTCGACATCCTCTCTGAGGATGGTGCCAAGGTCATCGGTTTTGACGTGGGGTTTCTGGAACCGGACGAGAACAGCAGTCTCAAAATCATCAATGAACTGGATCGACGTATTGAAGACCTGCAGATCACAAACCCCGCCCTCAACGCCTTTTTACAGGAGAGCAAGCAAGATGCAGACAATGACCTTGCCCTTGCCAAGGCCATAGAACGCTCCAAAGCGGCCGTCATTCTCGGATATTTCTTTCACATGACCCAGAAGGGCCTGGAATATGAAATCCAAGAGAAGGAAATCCAGAGAACACTGGCCCAGATTGCCGATTCAAGATACCCGATAATCAAATATGAAACACAGCAAATGCTCTCCGATCCCTTCATCAATGCCTATGCCCCGGAGGTGGCCATTGAAATGCTGACCAGGGCCGCTCCCGCATCCGGCTCCTTTAACATGCTGCCTGACGTGGACGGGGTTGTCCGCTGGCTCCCCCTTGCCATCAAATGCGAGGATGATATTTTCCCCCCCCTCGCTATCCAGACGGTCTGGCATTACCTGGACAAACCCCCTCTCATGGTCAAGGTCGCCTCTTACGGCATCGAGGGTATACAGATGGGGGACCAGTTCATACCCACGGACGAGACAGGCCAGATGCTCATCAACTTTTTGGGGCCGGAGAAGACCTTTCCCTATTACTCCATCACCGACATTCTCCACGGGAAACACCCCAAGGGGACCTTTAAGGACAAGATCGTGCTCGTGGGTGCCACCGCCATCGGGATCTATGACGTGAGGAATACCCCCTTCAGCCCGGTATATCCGGGGCCGGAGGTCCATGCCACGGTAATGGACAACATTCTCACCAACAACCTTTTGAACAAACCGGAATGGGCCAGGATATACGATGTATTGGCCATCCTGATTTTTGGTCTTCTGTGCGGGCTGGTCATTCCGAGGGTTGCAGCCATCTATGGGACACTCTTTGCGGCTTTGCTTTTCATTGTCCATATCATGGCCACCTACTCCTTCTTTTCTGTTTATGGGTTGTGGATCAACATGATCTACCCCCTGTTGGCCATTGTGCTGATCTACACCTCTCTCACCCTTTACCATTACATTACCGAGGAGCGTGAACGCAAAAAGATCAGAGGGGCCTTCAGCTACTACGTGTCCAGCTCGGTAGTGAACGAAATGCTCAAAAACCCCGATAAACTGAAACTGGGCGGAGACAAAAAAAATCTCTCCGTCCTCTTCTCCGATATCAGGGGATTTACGACCATTTCCGAAGGGCTCACTCCCGAAGAGTTGGTGCACCTCCTCAATGAGTATCTCACTGTGATGACGGATATCGTGTTCAAATATGACGGAACCCTGGACAAATATATGGGGGATGCCATTATGGCCATTTATGGGGCTCCCTTGGAGCAACCCGACCATCCGGCCAGGGCATGCCGTTCCGCCCTTGAAATGATGGCAGGCCTCAAGCAACTCAATGACAAATGGATAGCCGAAGGCAAGGCGCCTCTGGACATTGGGATCGGCATCAACACCGGGATGATGATGGTGGGCAATATGGGGTCGGATCAGCGATTTGACTATACCGTGATGGGGGATTCCGTCAACCTCGGCTCAAGGCTGGAAGGGGCAAACAAAAGTTACAAGACCAATATCCTCATCAGTGAATACACTCATGAAAGGGTCAAGGATGAGTTTGCCTGCATGGAGGTGGATAGTGTGAGGGTCAAGGGTAAATCCCTGCCTGTGAAAATTTTTCAGCTCATAGGGGAGAAAGGCATCCCGGAAGATCACATGGAGGCCGTGAGGTTATTTGAGAGCGGTCTTGTACTCTACAAGCAGCAGAAATGGGATGATGCCATCGAGGCCTTTGACAAGGTGATGAAAATGCAAAAAGGCGTCAACGCGGCAGAGATTTATATCCAGAGGATCCTTGACCTCAAATCAGATCCCCCTCCCGCCGATTGGAACGGCGTCTATATAATGAA
>JAFDIX010000896.1 GCA_019307805.1 Deltaproteobacteria bacterium
GTTTCGTAAAGACTCAGGGCCTGTCCGCCAAGGGCATCGTTTTTTTCAATAAGATAGGTGTGATATCCCTGTTCCGCCAGGTTTTTGGCAGCGGTGATTCCGGAAAGGCCGCCGCCTATCACCAGGGCAGACTGGTTCATCTCTATTTCAGGGTCATACAACGGTTCCAAAAGGCCCACTTTGGAAACAGCCATGCGTACCAGATCCCTGGCCTTTACTGTGGCTGCATCGGTATCCCCACTATGGACCCAGGAGCATTGATTGCGGATGTTGGCCATTTCAAAGAGGTATTTATTGATGCCCGCATTGACCACCGTTTCCTGAAAGAGCTCTTCGTGGGTGCGCGGGCTACAGGCGGCCACAACCACCCTGTTTAACCCCTCCTCTTTGATAATCCGGGTGATCTTCTCCTGAGTGTCCTGGGAACAGCTAAAGAGATTCTCCTCCACAAAGACGACGCCGGGCAGGGTGCGGGCATATTCGGCAACAGCCGGAACATCTACCACCCCTGCTATATTGGACCCGCAATGACAGACAAATACCCCCACCCGTGGAGGTTCACCCCGCACGTCTATTTCCTCGGGCGTCTCTTTTGCCCGTGTCATAGACTCACGGACCTCGGTCAGGGTACTCCCTGCCACCGCTGCACAGGCGCTGGATTCAATGACCGACTGCGGAATGTCCTTGGGTCCCTGGAAGGCACCGCACACAAAAATGCCCGGCCTTGATGTCCGAACGGGTTCGAAGCTCACTGTGGAGGCGAGATTATACGGGTCAAGCGCAATACCCAGGGTATTGGATAGATCAAGCGCTTCCTTTGACACCCCAAGGCCCACGGACAGGACAACCATATCAAACTCTTCTTCAACCCTCCTGCCTGCATCATCCGTATAGCGAATAAGCAGATTTCCCTTATCACCAGTCGGGAGGACATTACTGATTCTGGATTTTATGAAGCGTACTCCGGCCTCCTTGGCCCGGTTGTAGTATCGCTCAAAATCCTTCCCGTGGGTTCGTATATCAATGTAGAAAATGGCCGTATCCAGTGAGCCTCTCCTGTGCTCTTTGGCCACAATGGCCTCTTTTACGGCATAGGTACAGCAAACCGCTGAACAGTATGCCTTCGCCCCTGGATGCACATCTCTGGACCCCACACACTGAAGCCAGGCGATTTTCTCCGGTTCTTTCTGATCTGACGGTCTCACCAGATGGCCGCTGTAAGGACCTGTTGCCGCGAGTATTCGTTCAAATTCCAGGCTGGTTACGATATCGGGGGATCTCTTGTAACCGTAAATATCGTGGGTAGCCGGATCAAACAGAGCACAGCCGGGGCCTATGATTACCGCACCCACCTGAAAGGCCAATTCTTTTGGCTGGTCTTCAAAATTTATGGCGTCGGCAGGACAAAATTTTTCGCAGGCCCTGCACTTCCCCTTCTTAAAATAGATACAATTCTCTGCATCAATGACGTACTTGAGGGGGACCGCCTGGGAGTACTTCACATAGATCGCTTTTCTTTTGCCAAGATCTGCATCGTAATCATTATCCACCTTTTTGGGGCATTTTTCAGCGCATAGACCACAAGCGATACATTTATCCATCTCAACATATCGGGGATGCTGCATGACCTTGATGTCAAAGTTTCCTGCCTCCCCGGTGATGCTCTTCACCTCTGAAAGGGTCAACAGTTCTATGTTGAGATGCCGGCCGACCTCGACCAGTTTAGGCGAGATTATTCACATGGCACAGTCATTGGTGGGAAAGGTCTTATCCAGTTGGGACATGACGCCGCCTATGGAGGGAGATCTTTCCACAAGATAGACATAATAGCCGGAATCGGCCAGATCCAGGGAAGCCTGCATTCCGGCAATACCCCCACCCACAACCATTACCGCGCCTATTTTACTATGGGCCATTTTGTATTTACTCCATATCCAGTGGTTCAATCCGAATTTGAAACTATAAAGTTTGCTTGTTGCAGAAGATATAACCTTTTTGATTTTACCGTAATAGCTCAATAAGTTGGGGTAATTTAATGGATTACCGCCTGCGATTGTAGGGGCCGATGCCCCATCGGCCCGATATTCTGCCTGTTCGGGGAACAGGCCCTACATTCGAT
>JAFDIX010000897.1 GCA_019307805.1 Deltaproteobacteria bacterium
AAAGCATGGCTATATTCACCCACTACCTGGAGAAGGGCCTTAGCCTCGTCGCCCGAGAGGTCGCGCCGTTCAACGACGCCTGCGATTAGCTTGACAGCCTTATCGAGATCCCGCAGCCGCCGCTCGTTGACCGTGTAACCCTGGACGATATGGTCTCTCAAAACCCGTGTCGCCCAGATCCGGAACTGGGTGCCGCGCTTTGAGTTAACGCGGTAACCGACAGAGATGATAGCGTCGAGATTGTAAAAGCGGACCCTTCGGCGGACCTGGCGATTACCCTCTTTTTGAACTACCGAGGATTCCTCGGTAGTTGTTGATTCCTCTAACTCCCCCTCTTTAAATATATTACGCAGATGCAGACCAATTGTGTCAGTATCTTTGTCAAAGAGCGTCGACATCTGTTTTTGGCTCAGCCAAATAGTATCCCGATCCAACCGCACATCTAGTTCGACAGTGCCGTCCTGAGCCTGATACAGAACAACTTTCCCGGAAGAACCATTTTCCGGCCTTTTCATATCTGTGCCTCCTCGGGTTAATTGTTAGAGGGTCTTTGATTGACTTACCTTAAACTACTAAGCTGGGCCACAAAATACAAAAACCCCGCTCTCCATCTCTTTAGAGTAACGGGGTTTTTGGGCGTCCGTGGACAATTTAAAATCCTCTTTTCCCTCTCGGGTTGAAAGAAGAGCATTTCCCGGTAATATTGCCTAATATCGTTTCAAATGAAGAGGACCCGGTTACCGCAACCTGGACTTTTGTAGCTCTCCCTCCCCAATTTCATAATGTCTACACACTGCTCTTTTTATATCAACCATATATTCTAAGGCGGCTTTCCGCCTTAGGTGTTATGCCTTTTTATTAACCCTGAAGGTTTCATCCCCTTTGTCAAAAAAATTGATAATCTGGGTGATGGCGGCCACGCCGGAATTAATATTGGCCTCGGCAGTCTGGGCGCCCATCTTCTTGGCGGTGAAAAAACTCCGGTCCCCACAGGTGGTGTAAATCTCTTCCTTGCAGTCCGGGGTCAGGTCCGAGCCGTAGCGAAAATCCGGTCTTTCAGAAAACATTTTCTTCAAACCTTCCTCATCGATGACTTCTTTTCGAGCCGTGTTGATGAGGGCAGCGCCTTCTTTCATTTTGCTCAGCAGTTCAAAATTAATGGAATTGACGGTTTCGTCATTTCCCGGAATATGAAGGCTGATAAAATCACAGGTGGAATAGAGTTCTTCTCTTGAGTCCACCGGCTTCACCCCATCCGCTTCCATGATGCTCTTGTCCACATAGGGATCATGGGCGAAAACGTCCATGCCGAAGCCCCTGCCCAGCCGCGCCACGCATTTGCCCGCGTTGCCATAGGCATGAATGCCAATGGATTTCCCTCTCAATTCAGTACCGGGTTTGCCGACGTACTGGTGCCGAACCAGATTGAGCATCATGCCAAAAACCAGCTCGGAAACCGCATTGCTGTTCTGCCCCGGCGTATTCATGACGCAAATGCCGTTTTCGGTGGCCGCTTCACAGTCGATATTATCGTATCCCGCCCCGCCGCGCGCCACCACTTTCAGGTTCTTGGCGGCTTCCAAAACTTCCCGGGTGGCTTTATCGCTGCGGATGATGAGCGCATCCACGTCTTTTACGGCGTCCAACAGATCCTGCTTATCCGTATAGTTTTCAAGCAGCCGCAGTCCAAAATCCGGATTTTTCGCAACCACCTGCTTGATACGATCCACAGCGGCTTTAGCAAAAGGTTTTTCAGTGGCAACCAGTATTACTTTTGACATTTCAAAACTCCCTATCTCTAAAATTAAACAATTGGTTCTGGATGGATAACAAGGTCACCTCATCCAAACATATTAAAATAAATAAATCGTGCCGGCACTTTTCAAAACCTATTCCAGAAGGACCGTATGCTACACCAGTCGATTGATTCAATCAAGAAATAAATATTACAGTTACAGGTGTCAGGATATCACCGACGTTAGGGTTTACTCTCGGGCAGCGCAATCCTCCACTTTTCAGGGTCGCTCTGCCGCCGGTACAATATGGCTGTGTGTCCGATCATACCCACCACCTCGGAACCGGTCTCACTTTCAAGAACGCCCGCTATTTCGCTCTTTCTTCTGACCGATAAAGTTAAATCTTTGATTGACTTACCTTTAACTACTAAGCTGGGCCACAAAATACAAAACCCCGCTCTCTATCTGGTCAGAGTAACGGGGTTTTCGGGTAATCATAGACCATTTTCAAATCCTCTTTCCCTCTCGGGTTGAAAGAAGAACATTTCCCAGTAATATTGCCTAATATCGTTTACAAAGAACTATTTCGGAAGTCAATGAAAAAGGTAAAGTGAAACTTGAAATTTGAAACTTGATGAAGCCGCAAAAAGGCACAAAATGCACAAAGAGTAAGAACTGGTTTCTGGATACTGGTTACTTGAAACTGGAAATTGGATACCCCTTGGATTGAATATTGACTATTGACTATTGAAAACGCACGATCAGCATTGCAGTAGGCCCGCAAGAACCTTATTGAACTTGTCTGCCTCCTCATAGAAAGGCATAT
>JAFDIX010000898.1 GCA_019307805.1 Deltaproteobacteria bacterium
AATGGCGAAGCCTACGTCGGTCTCAAAAAATCCGACCCACGCAAGAATGAGAAACACGATAAGCAGACCAAGCATACCCAGAAACTGCAGCCACGCAAAGACTGTTGCCCGGGGTTCCTTCTCCCAGATGCATGAGAGAAGAAACCATAGACCGACACACGCCTGGACCGCCAGGCCGAGCGCGAGTACAAAAACCAGGATTTGGATCAAAAGAGGCTGCATCCTATGTCCCTTTGGCCTTTATGAAAACGTGAAGACTCAAAGAGCCCTACGCTACCACATAATCGTAATATCCGCGGACGACTCGATACCGGGATACCTGCTGCCCTCCCAGCCATAGCTGGGTAATCTTGGCGTCCCTCAGGTACTTCTCCAGATGATACTCGGGTGAGATGCCGTTTGAGCCCATCAGTTCCGCCGCCTTGTTGGTGATCCAGACGGCGGCATCCGCCGCAAAAATCCGTGTTGCCGCCGCCTTGGAAATCATTTGGGCGGAAAATGGAGGGCCGTAGGTTTCAGGATGATCCATCATCCAGGCAAAATTGTAGACCGACGCCTTCATCATTTCGATCCGGATGGCCATATCCGCTAAAATGCCGGCCGCCATACTCCATTCCCTTACCGGTTTTCCCCCGCTTCGCCTCTCCTTGGTATAATCGAGGGCAATTTCAAAAGCAGTCTCAGAGATACCCAAGGACATGGTGGAAGAATGCCACTGGGTCCCCGACATGGCTCCATAATAGAAATGGGCATCATGGCCAGGACCGGCCACCCGGTACTCTTTGGGAACTCGAACATTGTCGTAGAAGACCCCCGCGTTGACGGACGTCCTGAACCCCATCTTGGGCTCTTGCTTGCCAAAGGAGAGCCCGGGGGCATCGTGGGGCACATAGATGAGGGCGATCCCCTCATCCCCTGCGGAGGGATCGGTGTTACAGATAGTCAGGTATACGCTGGCAATGCCCGCATTGGTAGGCCACGACTTGGTGCCGTTGATCACATATTCATCCCCTTCAAGCGTAGCCCTTGTACTAATGCCCCTTCCCTGAAACAGAGGATTTTCAGTATCTGCGCCGCCCGTTGAATCTGTCATGGAGAGACACGCATAATTCACCTTGTCCCCGCAGAAGTCCGGGACGAACTTATCCAGGACAGCCTTGTTCTGTGCGTGGGCGGCCGGTCCCAGGATGAGGCCCGAGTTGATGCCGACGCTCAGGCTGATCCCTGCATCCCCCTTGGCGAGTTCCTCGCAGATGATGCCTAAGGTCACCGCAGAGCCGGGCCCGGTGCCGCCATATTCGGGGGGGTATCCCCCTTTCTGGATCCCAAGATCCACCAGCTTTTTGTGAATTCCCTCAACGAGACCATAATCGTCCTCCAGTTTGTCCCGAACAGGCATGATCTCCTGTTGTACAAATTTTCCAATCATGTCGCGTATGGCCTTTTGCTCATCCGTCAGTAGATGTTCAAGATTCATAATCTTCTCCTTTCATAGCCTTTGGCTCAGCCCCTGTTCAGAAAAGAGGGGCTGAGCCCTGTGATGAAATCTCATTGTGATCACAAAACCGACCGGCCTTTGGGACCATGAAACCGATGCAGTTTCGATGACGGCAGACACCCCGCTTACAGGGCATTTTAGGCCTATTGCATTGTTTCACGGTTCCGCAAGCCCAATGGGCCAGACTCTTCTTATTGGCTCTCTCCGAAATAGACTTCATCGCCACCGAGGACATAGAAGTCGGCCACCCATTTGGAGAACCACTGGGGAAAGAACTCCTCCTTGAACGCCTTGCTCTCCCGATCCTTGCCCCAGCCCTCAAGGCTTTCGATGTCGAGGATTCCGATATAGGTAAACGGTGATTTTGTGGGTTCCGGTGGGATGCCCTCCTTGCCGTTTCCTTTAATTCCCCCTAACATCTTCAGCAGAGTAAAGCTCTTGGCCGAACTCAATCCGAGAAGAAGAGGACCCTTATAGTCCTCGCACCACTTCTTGTAGTCTTCGTCCGTCACGTCGTCCTTTAGATTGTAGAGAATAATTTCCTTTGGCATTTTTCGCTCCTTTCAAATTGGGGGTTAATCATCATTCCTTGTCTCCGATATACCATACACAG
>JAFDIX010000899.1 GCA_019307805.1 Deltaproteobacteria bacterium
CCCGTTCTCCATCACCGCATCCATGATCTCCTGGTCACAGGTGGCCACCACGACCTCATCAATTCCTTCGGCAAGCAGTGCGCGCCGCCGCACATGCTCAATCATGGGGAGGCCCAGGATCCCGGCAAGTGGCTTTCCCGGAAACCGGGAGGAAGCCATGCGGGCCGGTATCACAACAATCGTCTTTTTATCCATTCTAGGCCGTTCCCCCTTTGAAGTGCACCGTATCTTTTCTCATATTGCGGGTATCGTGAGCCTCAGATTCCCTATTGTTGCGACCCCTGTCGTCTGTCGCCATCACGGCCAAACGATGTAAATGGGGGCCATCATAGTGATGCACAAAAGGGACCTTGACCCCAAATACAGCATGTTCATTTCCGGAGCGTCGAGCCGCCAGGAAATATTGATGCCATGGGCAGAGGTCATTTACAAGGAATCGGTCGTCTGGCTGCCAAGGGTATTTTCCGAATTCGGAAACCTCTCCACCTGGCATTTCCTTCTTCTCTCGATTGCAGCAGTAGAAGAGATTCTTTTTTCGGAAACGCTTCCTAATAAAGCTAAAATATCCATCCACAACCCTGGGATCCATTTCCTGCATCGAAGCAATGTTAACAGCGATGTCAAATACAAACCCATGAAGGACCTCCACGTGTTCCGCAGGGCAATAGACAAAATCTGTCTGGTCCGCGTCCTCCACATGGTCTGCAAGCAGGTGCACAGAATATGGATATGCCTTTTGACAGTAGTAGGATTGTACTAACAGGGTCTTCCCCAGGTCGATTAAAAAGATGGTCGAGTCTGGAAAGCGCAACTTAAAAAGTGCAGAGAGAAATCCATAACCATCCCCTATCATAAGTACATGGAGCCTCCCGACATCCAGATACTTTCGACATTTTCTCTCAAGCAGTTCCAGACTGCATATTTGTCGAAAAGCGTCAAAGGTGAAGTTCAGACCCATGCTTCTGCAAATACGTACGCTCTCCCTGATCATACGCAAAAGCGCCCTTTTTTGAGGCAGTTGGGTAAAGTGTAAGAGAACACAGAATTGGTCCAATAATCTCTGAACAATACCCTTCCATCCACGAGGCCACTTTAATGAACCGATTCCCACTCCAGCCACAGCGAGCAGGTTGCCCGCCGAATCCACATCGATATCGAAAAGCCCGCCGTAATGCTTCCAGTGGGAAGAGACATGGGGCTCCTCTCCGGCTCCATGCCCATCCTGGAAGTACGTCTCAATGAGATAGCGCAGCAATTTTTCGTTGGGAAATACAGGTGTCATTGGAATAGGTCGGCAGGATCTGGAAGATTTGAAACCAAGCAAAAAGATTTACTATCCAGGCAATACACCGCAGTCCACATTAATGCACTGCCCTGTAATGGCAGATGCACCGGAAGAGGCCAGAAACAGGCAGACCTGGGCGATTTCATCGCCGGTCGGAAGCCGCTGCAATGCCGCATTGGCAACTGTGAAATCCTGAAGATAACGCTCCACATTGTCTCCCTGTGCCGGAGCATTCTTTTCCTTCAATGCCTCAAGCAGCCCTTCTGTCTGCACGTACACGGGACACACGGCATTGACACGAATACCTCTGGGGCCCAGTTCCTTGGACAGGGCCTGGGTGATGCCGTTCACACCGAACTTGGAAGCACAGTATACGGAATTGTTCGCACTTCCCCTTTTGCCTGCCAGGCTGGAGATGTTGATAATGCTCCCACCAGGTTGAAGGTTCTCTGCAGCCGCCTGGCTGCCAAAAAAAGTCCCGCGCAGATTAATTTCGATGAGCCTGTTCCAAAAAGTTTCATCAATTTCTTCTATTGGTTTCCACCAGGATACACCGGCATTGTTGATCATCACATCCAGGCGTCCGGTCCATTCAACGGCCCTCTCTGCCAGTGCGTGCAGTGCCTGGGGTTTCCTGACATCCGTGGGATGGAACAGGGAGCGCTCGCCTAACTCTGCAGCCAGTCCGCTGTCATTTCGAGATCCTATTACTACATGATAGCCATGGGCGTGGAAAGCCCGGGAAATGGCAGCCCCGATGCCCTTCCCCCCACCGGTAATAACAACCGTTCTCTCTTCCACCCTTTCGCCCCCTGTTTGAATTTGA
>JAFDIX010000900.1 GCA_019307805.1 Deltaproteobacteria bacterium
TGCTCTTACTCAAGTTCGTTGCTCATAGGTTGCCGCGAAGCGGTATAAGTTAGCTTTTTACGAGCTCATCATTATTTACCGCACCGATAAATCCGGTAGTTGATACCAATTCAGAGGTCCATCGACATGGCGAAAGGCGCAAGGCACAGGGCTCAAGGAAAAAAACGTTCTGATGCTCCTTACCCCCTACGCCGTGCGCCGTGCGCCTTTGAGCAAGCAGTCTTTACTTCGATTTGACCTTCATTATCTGGCCCGGATAGATGGTGCTTCGGGGAGTGAGGTTGTTCAGTTTGAGAAATTGGGCGAGCTGCATCTTGTGTTTCCTGGCAATAATATAGGGAGAGTCTCCCCTTCGGACGCGATAACCCGCTGTTTGGATGGTTTTGCTGCTGCTGGGCCGCCCCCGGGGAATGGATAGTACCTGCCCAACCTGCAATCGGGTGCTCCGCAAATTGTTCAGGGATTTAATGGCCTTTGTGGTGGTTCCAAAACGGTTTGCGATCTTCCAAAGGCTGTCCCCTTGTCTCACGACATATTCCATGACCCCGGCCTTGGGTTTGGCCGCGTACACCCGGGGCTTTTTAGCCGCTGAGGCAACGGCCCCTCTTGTCGGAATCTTTAATTTCCATCCCACCTTCAGGTAACTGCTGCGGCGCAGATTGTTCCTGTCCATGATTGCCCGGACCGATGTCCTGTACTTCTTTGCAATGCCCGACAGGGTATCTCCACTGCGCACCCTGTGGACGACATATGTGGGAACCGGCGCATGATAGACAGGGATATTTCCCAGTTGCGCAAGAAGAACTTCCGCTTTGCCCTTGGGCACCTTGAGGATGTAGGACTCCTTGGGGGTCAGGTACCGCCGGAGCTCCGGGTTGAGGCCTTTCATCTCTCCGTAACTGACATTCAGACGCTTGGCGATGGTCTTGAGCTGCACCTGCTTGGTGATAGTCACCCCTTCCCAGACCAGGGGTACATCAGGGGTCGGCAGGTCAAAACCGTGGGCTTGGGGATCATTAATGATGTGCAGGACCGCCAGGAACTTGGGCACATAAAAGGCCGTCTCCCTTGGCAGCCGGGTGTAGAGGTCCCAGAAGTTGTCCAGATAGTTGATCTTTTGCTTTCGGATGCGATTCAGGACCCTGCGCTCACCGCAATTGTATGCCGCCAGGACCGTTGTCCAGTCCCCGAATATCTTATGAAGCTCCTTGAGATAGCCAATGGCGGCCTGTGTCGATTTTTCAGGATCCATCCTCTCATCGATCCAGAGATCCCTTTTAAGCCCGAACCTGTATCCTGTGGATGCGATGAACTGCCACAACCCCAGGGCCCTTGCCCGGGACAGTGCCCTGACATTAAAACCGCTTTCAATCAGGGGCAGCCAGGAGAGAGCCTCGGGCAATCCTTCCTTTTTGAGGGCCTCTACAATGGCAGGTCGATAACGGCCGGATCGAATGTAGGAACGAAGGAAGAACTTTTTTTCCCGTCCCTTGAGCAGGTTCAAGGCCTTTTGGACATGGACATTCATTTCCAGGGGAATGGCCTTGTGATCGCCATTGGCCACGGTGAACCTTGAGGTGTAGACCTCCAGAATCCGCTTTGAAATGGTAAAGCGCAGATCCTCTTTTTGCTGAAGAACCTCCGGATCGCCTTCCTTGTTCACTTTCAGAATGAGCGAGTAGGCCTTATCCAGGGCATCCAGGGCATTGTCCAGGTCACCCCGATCCCAGAAGTCGTTGGAGGCCTCGATAAAGTCAAGTGCGGAATCCAGAAGTTGCTGATTGGTCATTCTGGAGGCATCCGTCGGAACGGTAGCGGTCCCGGCCTTTTCCTCCGGTGTGGGCTCCCCCTTTTCCTCGGAAACAATGGGCTTATACCCCGGGTCTCCTTCCTTGGGGACCCCGGCACTTGGTTCTACCGGGGCTGAAGGCGGTAATGCCGCACTGGAAGGCTCCCTCACCTCTTGATCGTAGCCCGCGGGTTTATCCTTTTGGGCTATTGTGCCCTCCGGGGATGTGACACAACTTGCCAGCAGGGGCAGGCACAACAATAATAATAAACGCATGGACCCGTTCCACTTCATAGGCAGGGGATTGACTCCTTACTCAACC
>JAFDIX010000178.1 GCA_019307805.1 Deltaproteobacteria bacterium
CATCAAACGGGCGGTGGACAAGATCGGCTGCCTTGGCAAATCCCTCAAAAAGTCTGATCGCATCTGGATCAAGCCAAACTGGAACTCGGGTGATCCTTGGCCTGGATGTGGCACAGACGTCCGCTTTCTGAAAGCCCTGGTCGAGCTCCTTCAGGATGAGGGATATGGTAAACTCACAGTTGGGGAGTCCTGTGGCCCCTGGGGACCTACCACGCGGGTTGCCAAGATTCTTGGCATGGATACCATGCTAAAAGAAGCCGGTGTGCCGGTCATATATTTTGATGAAGCCAAATGGATGCACATAACCAATAAGAATGCGGAGTATCTTGGGCGATGGGGTGGTGGCGACGGGACTGTTGCGTACCCCGAATCTATGCGCAACTTCGACAAGATTATTTACACCCCTCTCATGAAGACCCACCTCTTGGGCCAAATCACCATGTCCCTGAAACTCTCTGTCGGGATCCTGCATCGGGCAGACCGGAATAAGCACCTTCACGCCTTCAACCACTTGTTCTGCGCCCAGCAAGCTGCTGAGATCAACCTCCCCCTAAAGCCGGATCTCATCATCATGGACGGCAGACGCGTGCTGGTCAGCGGTGGGCCGATGTGGGGTGAGGAGGTTTCTCCTGGTGTCATCCTCTCATCAGGTGACCAGGTGGCAATGGATGTCATTGGTACCCAAATGATTAAGGAGTGGACTCACGAAGTTCCGAACAGGCTCGGCGGTGATCCATGGAAGCACCACACGATCGCGCAAGCGGTTAAAGTGGGCGCGGGCTACGCAAAGGGTCCGGGGGATCTCAAGCTGCTTGTTATGTAAGAGTGGGCTATCGTTAAAGGGGTCTTCATTTACCCTGATGAGGAAAATAGAGAATGGGGATCCTTATGACATTGCGCGGGTTCTGTAGTAGCAGCGATCAAACAGAAAAAGGAAACCCCATTCAACCGATTGAAATTATGGGAGAATGGGGTTTTTTTATGGGGTCTGTTAGCACTGCTCGGGAGTTTACTG
This sequence comes from Deltaproteobacteria bacterium, assembly GCA_019307805.1. Lineage (GTDB taxonomy): Bacteria > Desulfobacterota > DSM-4660 > Desulfatiglandales > HGW-15 > JAFDIX01. Next base: position 1,016 of record JAFDIX010000178.1, read on the forward strand.
AAGGCTATTGTACTCTAGCCCTTTCGCCCTGAAAAACTCCTCGCTCACCGGCAAATCCAGGTAATATGAAGGAGTATAGTCGATTTCAGCTACCGCCTTTTCCAGATGGCATTCCAATACGTGGCCCCCGGACTTTTTGTCTTCCGTTATAAAATGGAAGTGATATCCGGGAGGGCTTGTCGTTACAAAGGATGGGCAACGAATACCGACAACAATGCACTGCACATTCCGGAATTCGGATAATGTCTGGTTCTTGAACATATCCTTGAGATTGGGATAAGGTCTTTTAAATTTGATGAAACTCCTGGTCTTGATATATTTGAAGGTCCCCTTTATTTTGATTGCATAGAAGATATTTTTCGTGGGCAGCAGGTTGTCTAATTGCTTTTTCAATTGAGCATAGCTCTCGATTTTTTCCAATGAAACTCTCTTGTCAGGTTCAAAAAAGGTGGCAAAGGCATACGGGGTTTTCATAGAATCATCGGCAGGTTGGGCAGCGCCATCAACACCCATGTGATAAAAGTTTCCATCCACCCCGATCAATTCTCCATCAATGGCATTGAAAGTCCCTAACCCAAAGTCTCCATGCTGCTTCAGATCTTTGATGGTCATTTCTCCCTCAGCGAGACCTTTGTCCAACGCATTAAGCAGTGATCTCTGAAACAGTACGTCCTGAGCTCCTTGAACATTCGAACCCCCTGAGATGATCGCCAGAAAAAATATGGTTATCAACAATTGACTCAGTCTCTTCATTGTCTCTCCTCCTTGCTATAAAAAAAATTAAATGATCTATTTCAAACATCTTTTTACCAACCGGATGGGCATTAATAATCCCATCTCCTTAGTCATCTTATTTTGCCTTAATAGCTTCTTGAAGTCGCTTTTTTTAGAAAAAGCATAGCGAGTTTGACCCTGTGTGTCAACGAGGAATCTATATATTGCATTATGTTTTTGTGCTGTAATTTTCCTTGAAAATATGCGAATACAGGGTATCGCCGCCGGAAAATCACCCCGGCCTATGAATTTGGAGGGGTCGGTCGAGTTCTGGCGGGACATGTGGGACGGGATATATTAAGGGATACGACTCAAGCCGATTGCGAGGAAAGGATTGAACTATGGAGAAAATGTTCGATGTGATTATCGTGGGAGGGGGAGGGAGCGGTCTGGCAACAGGGGTCAGCGCCGCTCAGAACGGTGCCCCGGTCATTCTCCTTGAGAAGCGCCCCGAGCTTGGCGGCAGTACCGGTATTGCGGTCGGCTCCTTCACCGCGAATGGGACAGCCCTTCAACGAAAACAGGGCATCGACGACAATCCCGACGATCATGAAGCGGATGCCGGCCTCTTTGGCCGGGCCGAGATCCAGGCCCGAAACAACAGTCAAATGCGGCGGTTCTTCCTCGGTCACAGCTCGGAGACCCTGGATTGGCTCATCGACATGGGACTGAGGTTTTACGGCCCAAGCCCGGAGCCGCCCAACCGGCTCCCGCGCATGCACAATGTGGTCCCGAATGCCAAGGCATACATTGCCACACTCCAGAGCCGGCTGCTGGCCCTGGGGGGGACCATTGTTTGCGACGCCCGGGTAGAGGAACTGATCAGGGAGGGGGATCGCATAATTGGCGTCCGGGCTCTCATCGACGGCAAGACTGTCACGTTTCACGCAAGTAGAGGTGTCGTTTTAGCGGCCGGCGATTACTCCAACTCGCCCGAGATAATAAGTCGATATAAGGGGACACTGTTCGCCGGCATAGAAGGCATCAACCCGCATTGTACCGGAGACGGCCACCTTATGGCCGAACAAGCCGGAGCACAACTCCTGAACATGGATGTAGCCTACGGGCCTGAAATCCGCTTTGTTCCACCCCTCCGGAAACCATTTTCTCAATTGCTGCCGGCCTCGGGATTCATGGCCCGGCTAATGGGATGGTTTCTCCCCCTGGTTCCGAGTTCCTTTATAAATGCCATGATCAAGCGGCTGCTGGTCACCTGGCAACACCCTGAGGACAGACTTTTTGAGGAGGGAGCGATACTGATCAACAGCCGGTGCGAGCGGTTCTGTGATGAGAAGACTTCGCCGGAACGGGAAATCCGGATCTCGGAGCAGCCCGAAAAAATCTGCTATATCCTCCTTGACAAACGAGTAGCTCAAAAATATAGCGCCTGGCCCCATTTCATCTCCACCGCTCCGGAAATCGCCTATGCCTACGTGGAAGACTACCGGCGCATACGGCCGGACATCACTATTATAAGGGAGAGGCTTGGCGACCTGGCGGAGGCCCGGGGTCTGCCTGCGGAACCGCTTCAGGCGACTGTCAATAGCTACAACCGTTATACGTCAGGAGAGATGTCAGACCCATACGGCCGCGCCGGTGACACCGAACCGCTGGTGGACGGACATTGGGTACTGATCGGGCCCGCCAAGGCATACTTTACCACCACCGAGGGGGGCGTCAGAATCAACGAATCCTTCCAGGTGCTGGATATTGATAGCCGGCCTATTGAAGGACTTTATGCGGTAGGGTCGAATGGAATGAGCGGGATGATCCTCTGGGGACACGGTCTGCACATCGCCTGGGCCATAACCAGTGGCAGGATGGTGGGCGAGCTGTTGGCCGGAAAGTAGACCTCATGACCCCCTGCGCTGCTTATATTACGGAGAGCAAAAACTGTTTTGAGATTCGGCGGGTAGTAAAAATCATGGCCCATCGAAGATCCCGTTATGCGGGAGAGGACCAGGTTTTCAATGAAAAAATAAACAGGGGGGGCGGAAATGGAGATTCAGATCCTGGAGACAAAAAAGGGGTGTGGAGTTGCCGCTGCCGACAAGGCGGCCGAAGTCTTAAAAGAGGCCATTGCGGCCAGGGGCAGCGCATGCTTTGTCTCAGCCACAGGCGAGTCACAGTTTGAATTCCTGAGGGCTTTGACAGGAAAGAGATCGATTGACTGGGGCCGAACGACCATGTTCCATCTCGATGAATACATCGGTCTCCCGGAGGATCATCCGGCCGGTTTTCGATTTTATTTGCGTGAGCGATTGATCGATCCGGTCAAGCCCGGAGAGGTTCACTTGATCCGGGGGGACGCCGATGATCCTTACGCTGAATGCAGACGTCTCAGCACACTTTTTTCCGGAAAGAGTATCGATGTGTCATTCGTTGGTATAGGAGAAAATGGACATCTGGCCTTTAATGATCCGCCCGCCGATTTTGAAACCGAGGAGCCATATATTGTTGTGGAATTGGACGAGGCCTGCCGGAGACAGCAATTGGGCGAGGGCTGGTTTGCTTCCCTTGAAGAGGTCCCCGGGCGAGCCATATCGATGTCGATCCGGCAAATTATGAAGTCCCGGACGATTATCTGCACGGTCCCTGATAAAAGGAAGGCAGAGGCTATGAAGCATTGTCTGGAAGGGGAAATCTCCGCTTACCATCCGGCATCAATCCTAAGAAGGCATTCCAGCGTCTTTATGTATCTGGATAGGGATTCCGCATCCCTGCTTGAGAACAAACCTGGCCGGTAAATGACCCCTCTTTCCGGTACAAATTTGAAAAAGGAGGCATAATGGAAAAGCTTAATCCTCGACTCGAATCAGATCGCAAACTGCTGAAGGAGGCGAGAAAAAAAGGCACAATGGCCTCCCTGGGTGCATTCTCAAAATTATCAGGCCCCGGATGGCTTCAGAGCGCCATCACCCTGGGCGGCGGTTCGCTGGCCAGCGCTCTTTACCTGGGAGTGCTCGGCGGTTACAGCCTGTTATGGCTTCAGGGAGTGGCGGTGATATTAGGCGTCATCATGTTGGGCGCCATTTCTTATGTGACTCTCTCCACAGATGAAAAACCTTTTTCTGCCATCAACCGTCATATCAGTCCGGTCCTGGGATGGGCCTGGGCAATCGGCACCTTAATGGCCAACATGGTCTGGTGTATGCCGCAATTCAGCCTCAGCGTAGCAGCGGTTCAGCAGAACCTGCTGCCCGGTATTATGGGAAGCGACGGCCTTTTTGGGAACATGGGAGGAAAAATTGTCACATGCGCCATTCTCTGGACCATCGCCTTCGCCATAGTCATGCAATCGGGAAACAAGGGAAAAGGCACTAAAATATTTGAGTGGATTTTAAAAGGATTGGTCGGCCTTATAATAATAAGTTTTTTAGGTGTCGTCCTCAAACTGACATTTGTGGGTGCTTTGGATTGGGGCGCCATTTTTAAAGGCTTTATTCCGGACATCGGGCAGTTTTTCAGGCCTTCCGAAACCTACATACCGTTTATAAACGCAGTGTCGCCGGAGTTCCAGTCCTACTGGACAGACAAAATCGTGGGAATGCAGCAGAACGTGATGATAGCGGCAGCCGCGGCAGCCGTGGGTATCAACCAGACTTTCCTGATGCCTTACTCCATGCTGAACAGAGGCTGGGACAAGGACTTCAGGGGGCAGGCCATTTTCGACCTCGGTACCGGTCTGGTCATTCCCTTTATCTTGGTCACATCCTGCGTGGTCATTGCTTCAGCATCACAATTTCATACCAGGCCTGGCACCGGACTCCTCGATCCGGGGGTGAGCGCGCCGGCCAAACTTGAAGGCCAGTACAGCAATCTACTGGACGGACGCCTAAAGGCGGAAATGAAGAGCGGATATGCAGCGTTGCCCAAAGAAGAGAAAACAGTCAGGCTTGAGGCCCTGCCCGAAGCCGACAAAAAGATGGCCGCCATGCTGGTAAAACGCGATGCGTTCAACCTGGCGGAATCGCTCACCCCGCTCATGGGCCATACGTTCTCCAGCGTGATTTTCGGCATCGGTGTGCTGGGCATGGGACTTTCAACCATTATCATCTTGATGCTTATTTCAGGGTTTGTGGTATGTGAAATGTTTGGATTTCCCCACGGAGGCAAAGAGCACAAGTGGGGCTGCATGCTGGCTTCCGTGGGAGTGTTAGGTCCCTTTATCTGGACCGGCAAAACCCTTTTCTGGCTGGCCGTTCCCACTTCGGTTTTCTGCATGATGCTTCTACCGATAGCTTACGTGACCTTTTTCCTCATGATGAATTCAAAAGCCCTTATGGGCGGGGCAATGGTTACCGGTGTAAAGCGCAACGTATGGAACATTATGATGGGTATCGCATCTTTGGGCGCCCTCATTGCAGCGGGATGGAGTGTCTGGAACAGACCTCCTCTGTTCAAATGGGCCGGAATAACTATTGTTGCCGCCCTGATAATAGCTGTTTTTGTGGTTAATGCTTTGAGAAAAAACCGTTCTGTTTGTGGTTAATGCTTTGAGAAAAAACCGTTCTGTAACGTAGCTCCTTACATGCCGATAGTTTGACTAACTGTGTCAAACAATTTCGATTGGGTATTGCATTTTGAGTGTTCAGTGTTCAGTGTTCAGTGTTCAGGTGGAAGCAAAGGCAAGACACCAGCTTTTTTTCCTGAACACTGAACACTTGCATCACTTGAGGCGTCGAATCCTGTTCGGGCCTTCATTCGATATTGGATGTTGGACGTTCGATGTTGGACGTTCGATGTTGGATGTTCGATGTTCAGTCGTTTCGACCTTTCGACGCTTACATCTTTTGACAAAATTATCGGAAAATGGATGACAGGAAATAATATAAAAGATGATTTATTCTATTTGCCCGTTCGGATTGGCGGGGTTGAACTGAAGAACCCGTTCGTGGTCGCCTCAGGCCCCACAACCAAAAGGGTCGACCAGCTGCAACAGGCAGAGGGGTCGGGATGGGCGGCGGCATCCATCAAGGCGACCTTCAATCCTGTGCCTTACATGAACTATGAACCGCGTTATCGCTGGCTGAAGAGGGAGAAACTGCACACCTTTACAGCGGAATACCGCCTCGACATGGAGCAGGGTTTGCGGCTGGTGGAAGAGGCAAGAAAAAAATGTAAAGAAATGGTGATCATTGCAAACTATTCCTATGTCCACCCGGATCTGAACGGCTGGCAGGAGGCGGCAAGGCGGTTTGAGGCGGCCGGGGCCCAGATGCTGGAGTTGAATTTTTGCTGCCCCAACATGTCCTTCAACGTGGATGTCTCCCTTCATGAAAGCAAGAAGGGCCGCCACTCCTCCGGGGCCAGCATGGGCCAGGACGAAAACTCTGTAAGGCTGGTCATCGAAAAGACCCGTGAGGTGACCGATCTCCCTCTGATCGCCAAAATTACCCCTGAAGGGGGCCGCATTGCCGAAGTCTCCAGGGTGGCATACGGGGCGGGGGCCGCAGCGGTCTGCAGCGTGGCCAATAGATTGGGACTTCCCCCAATCGATATCTGGAATTACAAAAAACCGATTTACAATCTACAGGGGCAGAACAGTATGGGCTGTCTCTCCGGTCCCTGGATCAAGCCCCTGGCGCTGAGAGATGTCTATGAAATCCGCAGACTTGTGGGGGCGGGTCCGGCTGTCATCGGTACGGGCGGTGTGGCCTCCTGGAAAGATGCCGTAGAGATGATGATGTGTGGTGCAGACTCTATCGGCGTCTGCACCCAGACTATGCTTTTTGGATTCCGTTTCCTGGAGAAATGGATGAAATCCTTGAAGGACTATATGGAACAAATGGGCTTCAAGAACGCCCCGGACCTTCGAGACCTTTTGCTTGAGGAGATAAGACCGGCAACTGAACTAACCTTCTGGCCCGGTTATGCAGAGGTGGACCCCGTAAAATGTTCTTCCTGCAGCCTCTGTGTTGAGATCGGTCACTGTAATGCCATTGTGATGACCGATGATGGGGCACAAATTGATTCGGAACTGTGTGATGGATGTTCAACCTGTATCGATATATGTGACAGGAACGCGATTACTATGGTAGAGAACCGGTAAGTGAAGAGGGATACGGCTATGGGAGGGGAAACATGGAAATAGTAAGAGTAGGCATTCTGGGGTCTCGATTTTCAGCGCATCTCCATCTCTCCAATTTTAAAAAGCTGAGGGGACACAAGATGGAGGTTGTCGCAGTGGCGGCGAGATCAGAGGAGAGTGCCGGCAGGTTTGCAAAGGCCTTTGATGTGCCCAAAATTTATACGGATTACAAAAAGCTGGTTAAAGATCCTGATGTCGATGTAGTTGATATCTGCCTGCCGACAGATTTACACAAAGAGGCGATCATTGCGGCAGCAGAAGCAGGCAAGCATGTGATTTGCGAAAAACCCCTGACAGGATATTTTGGCAAAGACATGGATGAGGAGCAGATCGGGGACAGGGTCTCACGTGAAACCATGCTTCAGGAGGCAATGAAGAGCTGCCGGGAGATCAGAAGCGCCGTTGAAAGAAATAGAGTAAAGTTTTGTTATGCCGAGGATTGGGTCTATGCCCCTCCCTTTGTCAAGCTCAAAAGGATGGTCGATGTCAGCGGTGGGGTGGTCATGGACATAAGGGCGGAAGAGAGCCATTCCGGTTCGCATGCAGCATACTCCAGGAAATGGAAGTCTTCAGGGGGCGGTTCACTCGCTCGCCTCGGATCTCATCCGATTGGAGCCGCCCTACACTTGAAGCACTTTGAAGGCGAGATCAGGGAGGGGAAACCGATCCGGGGGGCTAGTGTAATTGGGGCAGTCGGGCGACATACGCAGATTCCCTCTTATCGGAAGACGCAAAAGAAATGGATGGTTTCGGATTGGGAGGATGTGGAGGACTGGAGCAGTCTTATCATCGAATTTGAGGATTCGACCCACGCAGTAATCATGTCAACTGACTGTATGCTGGGAGGGACGCGCAACACAATGGAAGTCTACCTCTCGAATGCCGTGGTTCGCACGAATATGTCTTCAAACACCGCGGTGGAGGTCTACGCACCCGATTCAGGGGTGTTTGGTGACGAATACCTGGTTGAGAAGGTTGAAACCAAGGCGGGATGGAATTTCCCCAGCCCTGATGAAGACTGGGAAAGGGGATACCCCCAGGAGCTTGAGGATTTCATTGATGCAATTCTCGAAGATCGGGAACCTGTTTCGGGTCTGGACCTGGCCGAAGAGGTCGTGAACGTTATCTACTCAGGATATCTCTCGGCGGAAAAAGGCGAACGCGTCTCATTTTTTCAATAAACATTTGATTTTTTCCTCTGATATCTATTAGAATCTTCAATATATAGCCTATCCGGGCTCGTTAGTTCAGGGATTTTGAAATGGATGAGATAAAGGAAGAGGTTCAACCAACAGAAGTGGTAGCCCTCGTTACGGGTTCAAGGCGGGGAATTGGCTTAGGTATCGCCAAAGCCCTTGCCACAGGTGGATTCAATATTGTCCTCAATGGCATCTCCCCTCCTTCCGGTGCGGAGGAGGCTATCGAAAAGATTCGATCTACCGGATGCCGCGCTGAGTACATCCAGTCCGATATTTCCGTAAGGGCAGACCGGGAAAAATTGGTTGCAAAAATAGATGGGCAATTTGGGAGGCTGGATATTCTTGTCAATAATGCCGGAGTGGCTCCACATGTTAGGTTGGATATCCTTGAGGCGACAGAGGAGAGTTTTGATCGTTTGATCAACATAAACCTTAAAGGGCCTTACTTTCTGACCCAGGCGGTAGCCAATTGGATGATAGAGCAGAAAATAGACGACCAACATCGTAACTGCAAGATCATAAACATATCTTCTATTAATGCTTATACCGCCTCCACATCGAGGGGAGAGTACTGCGTGTCCAAGGCCGGTCTTTCTATGATGACAGCTCTTTTTGCGAGCAGACTCGCTGAGTACGGCATTGGGGTTTATGAAATCAGGCCGGGCATTATTGAAACCGACATGACAGTACCTGTCAAGGAGAAATACGACCAACTCATATCTGAGGGACTGACACCGATAAAGCGGTGGGGCACCCCGGAAGATGTAGGCAGGGCGGTGCTGGCCATCGCAAAAGATTACCTCCCGTTTTCGACCGGTGAGGTCATCAATGTCGATGGTGGTTTCCACATGAAAACCTTATAGCTTCCTACTGCCGATTGTCTGGCTAAATTTGTCAAACAATTTCGATTGGGTATTGCAATCAATAGGCCTTTTGAGAGTTTCCCGCTTTCTGCGGGATTCAGGGGTTTCTCGCTAAGCGGAATTCAGGAGGGGTAGGACGATACAAAGCTCAAGGGCTGCACTGAACCGACCGTATACTGCTCCTATCGAAATCGTTACAAGGAAAGTCTACGCATGCTAAATGTCTTGAAGAAATCACTAATATCTTGTTCCAAAAGTTTCGTGATAAAAAATTAGCAAAATAATTGATGGCAAAATAATTTGAAAAAGGAATCAGGATTAGGAGCAAGCTCCCGCTTGCGAAAACATTGCGACCGGAGGTCGCTCCTACAGAGATAGGAGGCTGTTTCCAATAGGAACCCATTTTCTTTAATTATTTTGTCCTAAATCATTTTGCCAGAATGCCCCCTATCTCATCTTTTGGCCTCTTTTTTCGCCTGGCGTAAAACTTTCCGGTAATAATCATGGTAAATAGTACATCCGACCTGTTTTTGCGATCTCAAAAGGATACTACAGCCGCCACAGGCTGTGCAGAAATTTATCGAAGAGGTCTCTCCCGACAAGATCTTTTTTGCAAATAACCGATCAGCCAGGGACTGCCTTCCGATTCCCACAAGATCGACATGGCCATCTCTCAGATTTTTCTCCGCCCAGTAGATGAAATTTTTTTTCGCCGGATCTGGTTCTTTCAAACCGTTTTTCCCATCCCTCAGGTAGCTGTATCCGGACCCGATTACAGGAAATTTTACCCTGTTCTTCACCGCCCTTGCCCATCCAAATTGTCTGTAGACTCCTTCTGGGAAATTTTTTGTCGCTCTCACAATTTCAGGAGTAACCGGCGGTATCCCGGCTGAGACATTGACATAGTGCATCCCTGCCTCCTCGAGCATCTTCGCAAAAGCTATGGGCTCGGAAAGATCCTCTATAACCTCTTGCGGTCCTCCT
>JAFDIX010000007.1 GCA_019307805.1 Deltaproteobacteria bacterium
CTTTTCTAAAAAGGTCACTGGGCGATTTACATGCTCCAGCACTTCATTCAAAATAACCCCTGAATACTCAGTCTGTTTCACATCACTGAGATCGGCATATGTTTTTGAAACCCAGGGCCCCCATTTTTTCCTGGACCCCTAATCGGGTTCGACAGCATCATAGGTCGCATCCGGGACCATCCCTTTCAAAACCTTGCCAAACACGGCATTCCCTGCGCCGACATCCAGGATTTTTTCTCCATCTCCCATGGGCATGTACCGGCCCAGCAGTCCTATTCTTGATTGGGCCAATTGAACGGGAAATCGGACAACATCATTGGAAAATGTGGAAAGGAAAATATCAGGGTATTGGGTGCTGTAATATTGTTCCAATTCCCCATCAAGGGGCATGGGATGCGCAAAAACCAGATGACATTCCTTACACTCCCTGAGATCATTGACTGAAAGAAAAGATGCCCTTTTGCTCTGGTATCTGGAAGAAAACCGGTTATTTTCCGATGCACAGGCCGGGCAGTGGATAGCCATGGTTATGCAGATCCGCCCAATGACTTTATTAAATGGAATGGAGGTGTCACTTTTGAATCCGCCTTAAAATGTCTCGATGCATATCCGAATTTCTCTTGGCACATACGATGTTCCTCACAAACCAGGGCAGTTCCATGCCGGCCTTCATGGGCACTAAATCGGGCAGCAAAAAACTATCGAACCCCAGTTCCCGGACCAAAGGCACAACCTCATCCCCAGTCTCCTCGAGAATCTCAACGACCATGAAATCCACCAGACCCTCTTTTAATTTTCCGTACCCCGACCTGAGGACACCCATTTCCGCCCCTTCCACATCGATCTTGATGACACTCTTCATGGTGATCACATCATCCAGCGGAAGGGTCTCCACTTCAATAGAACTCTGGAATTCAGGGTGCTGTTCCTGATAGGTCTTTGCATCCAACAGGACATCCCCGGTCCTGTAAACATCGGGGTTATTTAAAGAGCCGCCCCCGTCATGAATGGGATTGACAAAAAAGGACAAGGGTTTCCCCGCTCCTGAAACAGCACACTGCCTTGGTCTGCAGTTGCTCAACCCATTGGCTGCGATATTGACCTTCAAATTACGGAAATTGCGCGGAAGGGGCTCAAATGCCTCGATCTGTTTATGGGGGTGTGCCTGGGCAATGGTGGTGGCGTAAATCCCGATATTGGCGCCGATGTCGAGGAACAGATCCGCCTTGTTCATGGCTTCCCCTATGAGGCCGATTTCAAGGGCATCATAGGAACCCCGCTCACGGAAGTACCACTGGTGACTGTTTTCACACAGATTGAGATGCAAGCGGAGTTTATGCCCGGGAGCCAGGGGATTGGGATATGCAATCCGGACGTGATAGGAACGAAATAAAGACCTGAACAACCGCATAATATAATAGTGTTCTTTGGCGGGGACATTTCCCCGCTTCACGATTCTTATCGCATACCAGAACAATCGAAATGCACCAATTCCTGCCCGCCCGGCCCCGTTCTTGATCATATTTAAAGCGTTATTCATTCAACTGATGCCTCTTAATCACAAAGGCCCCCATCGCGATCGCCCTTGCTGGGGAAAGGGCCCTAAAATTGCCATGCCCCAAGGGCACTAGGGGCTCTTCTTTTGCACTATTCCGTAGCGTATGCCGCCCACTGCCTTTTTGATGAGGAGCAGATTGTCCAGAGTGAGAATTCTGGTCTTGATCCCGATATATGTGAAAAAGAAGACCCCGATCATTTTCACACCGAGGCGAAAAAGATAGTCCGTATCTGCATTTCTCATGAGCAGCACAAGTATTGAAAATACAAAGAAAACCAAAAAAATGGCCCCCACTTTTCTATATTCCCATTGGATGGTGTAAAAATGCTGGGAAACGGCAAACCCCACGACACCGGAAATCAAACCTGCCAGCAAGGTGGCCCACGCGGCACCAACAGCGCCCCAGTAAATAATAAATGGGATATTGAGAGAGATATTGAGAAGAATTCTGAAATAGTTCAGGATTGTCATGACGAAGGTCTTTTTGGCGTAAATAAGTTGTGGTAATTTACCGAAGAATAGGGACCCATAAAACATGGCGAGTATCATGACTATTTCGATGGCACCATGAAAGGAAACCGGTGTCAGGATGATGATGGCTTCCTCGGCAAAAAAAGAGACCGCCAGGCCAACGGCAATACTGATATAGACAAAAGGGGTAAGGTATATCCCAATCGCCTCTCCCCCCTTTTTCCCGGAATCGAACATCCTTTTGTAAACTCGCGGAATAAAAACGTTCTCGATAGCCGTCATATACATAAAAACAAGATAGGCCACTCTCTGCCCGATTCCATATATTCCGACAGATCCGACAGTGGACATGAGCCCTATCATGTACTTGTCAAACTGGTTTGAGATGACTTTCCCAAAGATATTTGGCGCCAGTGGGTAAGCCAGTTTCAGGGAAGACTTGAAGATTGGCCCGCTAAGGGCAAAAGACAGTGATCTGAGGAATCTTACAGTAAGGGCACAAAATACGATAGATGTTGCAGCCAGTGGCCCCCAAACCAGACCTATGACACCGACCCTCAGAAAAACAACGAACCATAGAGAAAAGAGGACTGCCAGAACACTTTCGCCGAGGGTATAGCGAACAGATGTTTTAGCCAATTCTGAATTAATGAAATAATGCGAGTAATAGGATCTCAAATTTATCAGGCCCACGCTGCAAAATGTCCAGAACACCAAAGCGGAATGGGCGTCTGATCCGATAATCCATTTAGAAACCGGGATTTTGAAATGGAAGGTAAATGCGCCACAGACAAGAAGAGAAGAAAACCCGAAAAGCATGAGAGAATACAGGAGTTCCGCCCGATTTCGACTGTCTCTGTAATTAAAAAAGTTTCTATTATAGATGTTCAGTAACCCGAAGTTTGCAAGCCCTGCCATAAATGCGCCGTACACATGGGCCAATGCAAGGACACCATAATCTTCCTTTGTAAGCACCCTGGTAAATATAGGAAGTGTGACAATAGGAAGGAGATTGGTCAGCACGACAGGAAGAAGGTAAATAAGGGTGTTTTTGATCTGATCTTCCTTGCCCTTAATCCCGTTTTCTAAAACCTTTGATTTTTGCATACCTGATCTACATCTTTACAGATCGCCCTGCCCCTTGAAAAAGGCGCTGGAGAGCTTCACTATGGAAAAGCATATCCATCATTTTTCGCCGTTCCAAAAGGCTTTTGCAGTCCCGATCATTATTTTATTACCGAACTGATTCTCACACCAGATATCCAATACTGTCTTATTTTCCCTTGCATCATCCTTCCTGGACTTAATTACGGATTTTGCTACCACCACATCACCTTCACCGGCCATGTCTATTGCAATGACCTTCGCCTCTCCATTATAGAACCATCCTTCTCCAAAAAAATTGATCATGAGTTCGGTGATGTAGGCTTCAAACATTAACCCTGATCCAATCGGTCGACCGACGCCTGACCTTATTGAAATCTCCCTGTCTGTATGTATATTCCTGGATGGCCAGTTAATTCCAGGTAACCCGCCCGAGAAAAGCCTCATCTTTTCCATAGTAAGTGCTTTCCGCACTCCTCCAATCTCATACCCTTCCTTGGGAAACTCGCTGATGTTTACCGCCCGTCTGTAGGCCTTATCCTTTTCCCATGCTACCCTTCTTTCAAGATATTCGCCTCCGATAAAAGTATTCGTTATTTTTCTGTGAAGCACTTCCCTACCGTCTTCATCTTTCACAAGAATATCGCATTTCTGGTAAAGTCTGCTTCGTCTTTCATATACACCGGTTACCTCCCAGTAGAATGTGAGCGTCTTGCCAATTTCGGTTGGCCGCAAATATTGCGCCTCAAATTTTGCTCCCACGGCAGCAACGGACTTTTCTAAACAAAATGATGGGCTTTGCGTAATGCTGGTGAAGTTCAGTAATATTCCCGGATGGACAAAAGTTTCATATCGCGAGTCTTTATCATCAAGGGCAATCATAAACTGTCTATTAAGCTCCTCGCTGGTACGCAATTTCAAGGGCTCATACATTTCACCAACGTCTAATTTATCCGCGGTTTTGGACATACTCTCCTCCCTCAAAGAAAATTTTTGATATTTTCAGGTAGCTTTTAGGATTTCTTTCTGCTTTCTGAAAGAAAAAATGGTTTTGGTTTTTCCTGAGATTTCAGGGCTTCAATGATTCATCTGTGGATGTTGAAGCTATTTGATAAAATCCTGCCTTTTAACAGCTGTCTAAACCGCGTCAAGGCCAAGCCATCCAAATAAGTATCAATATTCCCTTTCACAAATTTGTCTAAGAAATCCTCATATTCCTCATCACTTATCTCATAAAAAAGTTGATGGACTCTCTCTGCTAACTCCCTGTAACCATGACAGATAAGTCCCGGGATTTGGTCGTACATAAGGTCCCGGTGTTTATTTCCTGATTCATACCAGAGAGCCTTTCTTCTTGCTCCGAGTGCCTCGGCGGTAGGTGATGACATGCAGTGGGTAATTACCATGTCGCTCACAGCCATGAGGGTTGGTGGATCACCCGAATCTCCAGCCCAGAACACCCGTGGATGTGCTCTTAACGAAGCCCACTGTTCGAGAATTTTCTTTCCCTTGACAGGCGATGACCAGTGGCTTTCGGGAGACACAAAATAAGAATCGCCCTTTGATGGCTTTATGATCATTAGCAGATCGCCATTATCTTTTAATAGCTTCGACAGATCCTGGTAGAAATGTATACAATCATCAAACGTCGTAACAGCATTTTCGAAATCTACGAAAGATGTGTCAAAAGCGACCACCAGTTTGTACTGTTCCGCCATATCCATTCCAAATGACTCTCGGACAAAATTTTGTCTCTCCACGCCCTTGCCCACTTCACGTTCAATCTCAGAATAAAGGCATCCGATATCGACATAGGTGTTGACCTTCTGTAGATGGTTTTCAAAGTACTTTGAAACCAGAGCATTGTATGTAAGAGAGTAATCGCTCATAAGATAGGCCCAAGCCAACTGTCTTACCTTTTCATACTCCCTGTCCTTGGTGTATAGAATCCCTCCACCTATATAGATGGGATAGTTCCACGTTGTTGTTCCATGTCTTTTTAAAAGAAGGTTAACAAAGATTTGGATGAAAAACTCCTGGTTGGCGTAGATATAGTTTTGTATTGAAAAGCGTTGCAGAAATATATGCCATCTCAGAAAAATGTGAATACCCCGCGTAAAGCCCATTAAAAAGGGGCGTTCTCTGCTTCCAGAAAACAAAACCTTTACCAAGGCAAGGAATGTATCCTTGAGCTCGCCAGCTTCGCACCGTGCACTCCATATGCCTTTGATACTTAGGGTCTCCCTTATATCATAGTAACAATAGGCTTTTTTTCCATTTTCCATTATGGCGCTTTTGTCGCCGTAATGATCAAAGATAAAGAGGCTGTTTTCCCTGTTTATACCTTCACCGTCGAGCAAAAAATCAAATGACCTGCCTCCTTTGAATTTTGTTTGGAAAGGCTGGCTTATTGAAATTCCGTATTTAAACACTTTGGGTTCTGGATTCCTTCTTTTTTTGGCACTCATAATGTAGAGTAACAGGACAGTGGGAATAAGATACAATCCGATCACGCAGTACCAGAATATATTAGAAGCCAAGCGGGAGATTTGGACCAAGGGCTTATAGATATGAAGAAATCGCACTCGGTTCAGAGGCCTTAAATTGAAGTTGGAATGCCTGTGAAGCAGATTGGCATATCTCTCATATTCGTATGGCACAAAATATAACTGGGACAAGGGGTCCCTCTTTTTCTGTTCATCGTGCAGTTCTTCATTGATGTACATGCATTCAAATACTTCCATCACTAGGATCTTCTTAAAAGCCAAATCCGTATCCTGGTCTTTGAAAAGCTTTGCCATAATACCCGGAATAGTATTGCGAATATCTCCATAGACTTTTTCCGTTTCATCGATGGCCAGGCCACTCAGAGGGGTAATTCTTTTTCTGAAAATCCTTCTGATTTTTCCTTTGTTGATCAACCAGCGGAGTATTATTGATTTTTTAATCGTCCCGGAGAAATCAAAGACAAAAACCTCATCTCCTTTGATGATATGGTAAAGGGCTGCGGGGATAAGAAAAAAGCAGATCCTTTCAAAGATCACTTTGCTCCTTGCCGTGGTATCAGTCGGCATGGTGGGCGGTGTCCTTGCAGGGTTCCATTTTCAATAGCGCTGGGGCAAATGCCCTTCCGGGGGCAGGAACTTGCATCAGGAGAAACGGTTTCAAAGACAGGTGGCCGCAGAGAAAATGCATATCGCCCCTATCAGTACCATCCGGTTATACAGAATGTGATTAAAGAAACCAGACTGTTGAGATCCGGCCCGGAGGCTTCCTTGCCGCTCAGGTAATCGTCTACAAGCCCGTCCAAATAAGGAATCCTAAATGTATCTCCGGAAAGAACGGCGTGATAGGGCTTACTTCGCAGCGTATCTTTAAAAAAGTCTGTAACGCCGGACCGGTAGGTTATCTCAGCAATCAATGAGAAGCCTTCAATTACATCATAGAGATAGGAATGGGGACCGGTATTCAACAGGTCATATGGAAAAGGGATCTTGTTCTTGGCCACCCACTTCAGCGGGTATTTCGTGTGATTGAAATCCAGCCCGCGGCCCCATGATTCAGGGGCTTTGGAGAGAAACTCCACCAGCCGAAGATCATAATAGGGTGAACGCCATTTGTGAAACGAACGCTCCATGGCATGGTTTCGCGTTTTGGCAGTGGATCCCTGGGAGTGAAAACTGTGATACAAATAGATGAGGCAGGAATAGATATTTTGGGGAGTGCAATCCGACAGGATCTTCGGCATATAGATTTTAAAAGGCAATGCATACAGCGACTGTTGCGCACCCTCCGTGAGCAGCGGATTCAAGTAGGTTTTTGCAAAGGGCAAACGGGGGCCCCCTAAAAAGAGAGGAAAAAGATATGCGTTTATCCTGTCCTTTCCCTGGAGACCTGTCGCAAATTCTGTTTTCTCCATCATCCGGGTGAATATTTGAAACACCTTGTCTGTTTCATAATCTCCGGCCAATACCTTTTCAAAAAATGTGGGCCCGTAGAGATAACAGTTCATCTTGTCCGCGTATTCGGTAAAGGGCTTCTCGTTATGGAAAAAAGTGCCGAATTGGCTGAATCCAAAATTGTGAAACGAATCGGATGTCTCTCCATTCAAGATAACCTGGTGAGACCCGAACTCGCCGAGTCCGGCTGCCAGTTTTGCCGTGCTGTATGAAGTATAGCTATACATGTGTCTGGATTTAAAAAATGGGAGCGCTTCGATCCAGAGGTCTGGAGCGTTTTTATTTTTGAAATCCAATGACACGAATTCCGGCTCGATCCCGAAGTATCCCGATATCTTATTTATTTTATCGATTTCAAATTTGTTGATGAGATCTGTATTCTTTGAGTATTCCATTTTCCCCGTGAGCATGCCCACATTCTCCGCCCCCAATTCATCCACGAGAATGGCGAGCAGGAGGCTTGAGTCCCACCCACTGGAACTCGACACCCAGGTCTTGCCCTTGTGGGAGGACCTTGCAACAACAGACTCCCTGAGGATACGGTAATAGTCTTCTAATTTTTCTTCACCGTAATCTTCGATATCCAGAGGCTCGAATTCAATAAACTCTGAGCGAAACCCGGCATCAGAGACCCCGATCGTTTCACCAACTCTGAGTTGCTGAACATTTTTATATATGGTGAAGCCCCGGGGGGTGTACCAGCCGTAGGTTGAGAAAAAATGCGCGAGCATGTCCTGATCATATTCCGGGTCGATTCTCTGGAAGATCTCCTCAAGGTCTGTTGAAAAGTATCCATTGGAGCCGTCATGGGCATAGAAAAGGTCGTGTCTGGCATATCGGTCACCAAAGATACGGAATTGCGCCTTGCGGGGATCAATATGGATCCCGATAAACTGACCTTCCATGGAACATATCACCTGGTTCAGAGGGCATTGATCAAATATCTTTGCCAGGTACCCCTCATCATCCGGGCCAATGATTCTGATATTGGATATGTCCTCCATGTGATAAAAAACATCTCCAAAAAGGTAGAGGGTGCACCCTTTATTAAGCCCTAACCGGTAGGCTGCGCCATCTAATTCCGCATAGCATCCCTTCCCATTCTTGAGGGTCAAAAAGTGATCATACCCCTCCTTTTTCATATGTGGTTCAACAACGTCTACAGTGAGTTTCATGGATTGTCTTCTCTCGGCATATTGTATTGATTAAAATATGTTTTTCATTCAGATACGCCCTTCTATGAAAGGGGGATGCAGGAAGCCGGACCGGCAGGGGCGCATTTGGGTTTCAAAAAATCACATTTGGGCAAGATTCTGTGAAGGAGAGACAAAGAGGGCGGGTTCAGGGATAGCGGATGATTCTCCTCATGTTGGATGAAACCATTGTTGTGAAGTAGAACACATATTTTTCCTGTTCCTCCCAATCCCTTGCCCTGTGAAGGAGATCTCTGTGTTCCTCCGCATTTCTCATACATAATGCAAATGGTTTTTTATGAACGAGCTTATACTCCGACAGGGGTCGCCTGTACCCGTCAGAGGCCCACTCCACCAGATCATACCTGCTCTCCCTGATGACGATGGGCTCTGACTCCTCAAGGGGAGATATGATGATTTCTTCTGCAATGTCTTTCAGCGCCGCCAGGGCGTCATGGAACTTATCCCTGCTTTCCAGGTGGTCCGTCTGACCGTGAATAGTGCTCGCGGCCCTGGAAATCTCTGAAACAAAGAATGGTTTGCCTTCCGTGCTCAGGGCTCTGCCAAGGTTTTGAAACAATTGCCGGTTGATGCTGAAACGATCAACATTTCCCTGCTCTTCCATTGATTGATCAATGGCGCTGCCGAGATCCCCAACGCTGTTGTGGTACTTTGATTGGACACTGGTCATATATGTCGATGTAATATCCTCCAGAAAAGGATACCCGTTGCTGCTGAAAAACACCTCATCAAATATATCCAGTGCCGTGATACCATAGTTTTTGCAGTGCATCACGATCTCTTTCAGGAACGCCGCGCCATAGATCAGAAAGATAAAAAACCTGAGCCGATGAAGTTTCCAGAAATCCTCCCGGGACATTGCCTTGGACTCGACGACAACTTCATCTGCCTCGAAGACTCTCTCTGCCTCAACCACCGTCACGTCCTTGCCGATCAGTGAATACATTGTCTTGAAACCGTTGTGCTCTCGCACTGTTTCCGGGTACAACTCGGATCCCTTGATGAGGTACAGGGGCCCGATATAGATACTGTCAAAATCAAGATCGATGACTTTGGCCACAACTTCCCTGAAGGACTGGTAACTCTCCCCCGGCAACCCGGAAATGAGCTCCGTTGAAACGGCAATTTGATGCGCCTTTGCAAAGCGCACCATTTCCCTCACCTTGGGTAATGGCAGATTCTTTCGTTTGATGTTTTCAAGGACACCGGGGGTGAGTGTCTGGAAACTCATATTGAGGGGCAATAAATCTTTGAGTATCTTGGCCATCTGCTTCAGGTTCTCAAGCGGTCCCTTCTCGGTATAATACACCCTCAGTGAGCTGGGATACCCGTGTTTGTCACGTATTTCTCTGATAAACTCCGCCACCCGGATATCACTCTTGAAAATTCCCCAGTTCGAATCTGCGATCCGTAATATCTTGTTTGGGCTATGGTCCTTGAGAAAAAGGATCTCTTCCTTGACACGTTCAAAACTGTGTTTTCTTAACTTGTTTCTGTTTCCACCTATGGTACAAAATGCACACTGATAGGGACATCCTCGAACGGTTTCGATCTGTGGGATCAGCTGAAAACGATCGAAGAATTCCGAGAACAGCCCCATAAGATAGGGAGAGGGGATGAGATCAAGATTCGAGACAGGTCGGGCCTTCTCTCCCCGCAGGTGCGTCTCGTTGACATATGCGCTGCACCCATCGATTGGCTGGCTCTTGACCTTGATCCGGTCGGCACATCCCAACCACTTCTCAAGGATGTTCGCGAATGTGGTCTCACCGTCGCCATGGACTGCAATATCTATATCAGGATTGTTTTTGAGCAGGGCCAAATCCTGCCCCCCTGCGTCCATATTGCCAAGTTCGTTATGTATGGGGAAAGGGGGGCATATTTTGTCCTCCTCCTGCAATCCTTCAGAGCTTATATTGGCACCCCCGAAGACAATAAGTGTGTCAGGGCTCACACTGCGAACAAACTTTGCTGCTGCGAGGGTAAGATGGTCGTTCCAGGAATAGTATCCAAATCCCACGACATGAGGCGCTGTCTCCAAAATCGCATCTTTGAGATCCTCAAAGCGCCTGAAGAAACGCAGCTCGATACTTTTACCAAATATATGTTTGCTATAGCCCCCTACCACTCCTATTCCAAGGGGAATGGTGTTCAGGCTCAAGCCAAACCCGGTGTGGGCCAATTCTACAAGGTACACCACAGTCTTTTCTCTATTCATAATAGCTCTGTTTCACTCGTCCAGATGGTTTGCGGGAAAATGATTAAATGTCACAATAGGTGGGTAATGAAGAATTGAATATGCACGTTGCATTTATCGAAGCAACCTCACAAGGGTAAATGCTTCTGCTGCCTCGACCCCTACAGTACTTCCCCAATGCCCTGCGTTGTAACGAATGGCTTCAGGGGATCTCGGGTGTGGGAATGATCTTACTTCATCCCCATAGATTTGCATGGCTTCAATCTTTTTACTCAGTGTACTGGTAATGTCTGAAAATACATTGGGGTGAAAGCCAGATTCAAACTGATTAAATGACCACTCGGTGGAAGAGGGAACTTCATAGGCGTAGACTTCCTTCACGGGACAATCTTTCTCCGGCCTGGCAGCTGTCAGGGTGGCCCTGCAGGTAATTGCATGGTCGATGTTTAAATCGCCGCCGAACTGGGTATATATTACCTGGGGTTCCAACTCTGCAATACTGCCTTCAATGGCCTTTACGATATCCAGCAGGGGCACGGTGTCAAACCGGTTATCCGGGAAATTCCGGGAAAACACTTCCTGAACACCCAGGAATTTTGCCACATCTCGGCTTTTCAGTTGAAGGGCCTGTACCAAATCTTCATCAGCTTCTTCTCTGCTGCTAAAGCGGGATGTAACGCCTTCCCCCAGAATGACTACAAAAACCCTATTCTCTTCCTCAACCAGCCTGGCGATGGTACCCCCGCATCCCAGGACTTCATCGTCAGGGTGCGCTGCGATAACAAGAATCCTCGTTGACATTCGCCTGCTTCCTCCATTGATCATTATGTGTGTAGCCTTCGACCCCTCTCCTGAGGGGCCATCTGATCAAAAATATCCGAGGCTAACGATGCACCTTGAAATCATCCCAAAACAGGATTTCCCCGGCCCGGTACCCTCTGGGAGACTCCCAACCGTTCAAGAGGTCAAACAAGTGGGCCCCTATGGCGCCGCCTGGATCGGAAACCCTGCGACAGTCCACATTTGAGCCTGTTATCTCTTCCCCCTTTCTGATGTCTTTTACCGCAACAAGGTATCTTCGCACATTGGATATCGAGGGCATTTCCAATTCCGCCGGCCGTTTTATCCCGTCTCCAAGCGCAGATTCAACATCTCGGATAGCTTTAATGAGTTTGGAAAACGCTGAAGGGTCTGTCGAAAAAGCATGATCAGGGCCATCCTGGGAGCAATCAAGGGTAAAGTGTTTCTCGATCATCTTTGCTCCTAAAGTGACCGCCATCACACTGGCCGTCTCTCCCACCGTGTGATCAGAGTATCCCACTAAATTATCAGGAAAGGCCCTTTTCATGGTGTCGATAGCCCTTAGATTAAGCTCTTTCATCTCTGCGGGATAACGCACTGTGCAATGCAATAGACAGACAGGGACATCTCCAAGAACCTGTAATCCCTGCTCGATCTCTCCGAGTGTTGCCATTCCCGTTGACAGAATCACAGGTATCTGTGCTTTGCCAACCGCTTTTAGAAGCGGCAAATTTGTAATATTCGTGGATCCGATCTTAAGGAAACGGGGTTCCAATTTCAGCACATGAGGTAGGGTGTTTTTACTTGGAACCGTAAAAAAGCATTCCACGTTTCTTTCCCGAGTATAATTTATGAGAGTTTTATATTCATCGAAGGAAAACTCTACTTTTTTAAACAGATCATGAAAAGGAGAACCTTTTTCCACAATTTCATCCGCTAGGATATACTGAAACTTGATGGCATCAGCGCCGGCTTCTTTCGCAGCGTCGACCATTTTCTGTGCAGTGTTCAAATTGCCGTTATGGTTTATTTCCGCCTCAGCGACAATAAATGTTTGCTCCTGTTTCAATGGGAAATCATTTTTCATCGTTAGCCCTTCTCAAAGCATTTGCGGGGTTTCCCACCACTGTGGTGTTTCTGGGGACATCGTTGATGACAACCGCACCCACTCCAACCATCGCGCCTTGACAAACCCGTACGTGATTGCGAATCGACGTAGACGGACCAATCCAGCAGTTATCCTCTATGACCACACTTCCACACAAAACAGCACCAGCCGAAATAAAGCAATTTTTCCCCACATGCACGTTATGGCCGATGTTAACATGGTTCCCTATCTTGGTCCCATCCTCTATAATGGTATCACGCAGGATGCCTCTGACGATACAGGCATTTGCCCCGATATCCACATGGTCCCCAATTCTCACTGATCCAAGATGAGGAAATCTTTCGTAGGCATCATCCTCATCCTTTGCATAGGCTAGGCCTTCGATACCAATGGAGGTGTTAGACCAGACTCTTACGCCCTTTCCTATTCGAACTCCGGAAAAAACTTTCACTCCGCTCTCTATCTGAGTCCCGGCCCCTACCTCGACCTTGTCACCCAAAACCGCATATGCATGAATACGGGCAGACAGGTCAACTTTACACTTTTGGCCTATCACCACTGTTTTATCAATTCCGGTTTTGGGTTCTTCCCGGAAGACCGCTGTCACACATCGAACAAAACAAAGCATGGGATTTTCAGTTATCAGTAATGTTTTTTCCTTGACGAAAGTATCAATATGAGGGATCTCCGGCCCGCATAAAACAACGCTTGCTCCTGATTTTTTTATTCGATCATACCCCTCATTACCGCCATAGGAACAAAATGACATATGGCCCTTTCGGGCATTCTCCAGCGAAGCCAATGCTTCTATTTCTCTGTTTTTACGACCCATTATTTTAATGGTCTGCCCGGAAATCATGCCAAGGATATCATCACAGTGAAGGATTTCCGGTAGTTCATATGCCACATCATTGTCTTTCATATGAAAATTCTCCAGGCAGATTTCATTGCCAGCATCTGTTTGTCACTTGCCTTTCTAAAGTTCCTTTTTGGGATCACGTCTGTACCTTGTTTTACCGACTTTTCTAAAACCCGCGCTCTTGAACAGCTTTTGGGAAGGCCTGTTCTCGGGAAAAACTTCAGCGAAAAATGTTGCGAATCGGTACATTTTCAAGGTAAAGGCAAGCGCTGCCCTCCCAATACCCTGATTGTATTTGTCGGGGTCGACGTAAATGGATATTTCCCAGCTATCTTCCTTGTCCAGACGGTCCAGCCTCAAAACACCAGATGGAATGCCGTCATACAGGATGAGGGTGAGGATTCTATCTGGGTCCATCAGGCTCCCCTGTATCCACTGTTCGTGCGCTGCATAATCAGGTATCGCAGAATTTCTGAAGTAAAGTCTCGTCCGTTCATCCGATTGCCATTGGTAGATCATTTCAGTGTCTGAAAGGGTGCACAGCCTCAAACGAACTTGTGTGCCATTGTTTGTTTTCTCGGAAGGCAACAATTTCAGAAGCACCCTCAACGGCCCCCGACCATCACAGAGGCGGCTTGCATTCCGACTTATTTTTATTCGGGTTTCATGGTTATTGAGAATTTTCTTCAGACTTCTTGCAATGGTCTCAAGGGATACATTCTCATGCCATCCCAAAAAGTCTATGGCATGATGCCTCCGTAAAACTTCGGCAAGGGATGTCTGGTTTTCGGCGGTTATGA
The DNA here is from genome assembly GCA_019307805.1 of Deltaproteobacteria bacterium. Lineage (GTDB taxonomy): Bacteria > Desulfobacterota > DSM-4660 > Desulfatiglandales > HGW-15 > JAFDIX01. Next base: position 14,072 of record JAFDIX010000007.1, read on the forward strand.
CTGCAAGTGTTGGTAATCCGAGACAGCAACGCTCCCAGGATGTGAAACCGCAGGCCCCTAAAGCCAGATCCGCCGATGTCATCACCCGGGCCATGTTCTTTTCGTCAACATAAAATTTTACGGGGAATGGGCATGTCCTCGCGATAGATTTCGTCTCCTCCAGATACGGCGACTGAGAGCCGATAACGACGTCAACAGAGATATTCAACCCGCCCTCTTTGATGCTTTTAATCGCCTTTGAACACATATTTTTCCCATCGACGGTTCCAAATGAAATGAGAATTTTCCCCACTGAATGTCTCTTTTCTCTTTTTTCAATCGATTCCCGGCGATGCTTGATAAACTGCGGATGGAGGAGGGCAAAATCAGGGCCAAGAAAGAGTTTACAGGCATCTGGAACCATTTTTCTGTAAACGCTAACCGCATCTTCAAGTGAGGAATCCAGGAGAAAGTCACAGGCATGTTGCCGCTGAGGGACATCCTCCATTACCATGATGTTTCTGGCCCAGGGTCGGCAAGACGCCTCAAAATGCTTGCCACGTTCATAATGATCAACCACAAGGAGATCGCATCCATTGGGCCATCTCTCGAATAATGCCTTTGCCTCTTCGGCAGGAGTACATTTTAAATCAAATAGCTCGCAAGGTGAATCACCAAGGTCGGGTACTGTTTCCCTGGTTCCCGGTCGAATCGCCAATGCACATTCCCATCCGGCTCCAGCAAAGGCAGTGACCAAGGCAAGACAACGCCGAACGTGTCCGGAGCCTATGGCGTTGGAGGCGTCTGCTCGAATAATCAATCGCCTTTTTTCCTTCATGGTTGCCATACTTCAAGGATATGCAGGATTAGATAACAGTAGTGAAATATGCAGGGAACACTATGATGAACTCGCCCCTATTTTCGAGCCCTCGTTCCTTTGATACTTCTTATTCATTTCCGCCAATTGGGGTTGTTCATCCAAAAGGGCGAGGACATCCTTCATGGAGAATTCAGGATTGTCTCCATATAGGGCCTCATAAACGCGCCTGACGAATTCCAGATCTTTTTCTTGATCCACTGTCCACCGCAATGAGGATAGATCTGCTTTGTATTTCAGGCACCTGATCTGAAATTTTTCTGAGTGATTTCGAATATACTTCGTTACGTGTTCCAACTCTAAAGGTAACTCTGCCTCTTTCCATGCCTTTTCCAAGACGGAAAATGAGAAAATTTCTGCGTCCAGTCCGTCGGGAAGCGTTGGTTCTTGACAGTTGCTTGCGTAGTCGCATCTTTCCCTAAAATAAAAGTCAACCAACCCACTGATGATACCCGGATCCGCCAGTGGACAGTCTCCGGTGAGTCGCACGATATGATCTGCCCCATACAGTTTTGCAGCCTGGTAAAACCTGTCCAGAACGTTTTCAAGATCACCACGGAAACATTCTATCTTGATTCTATCGCATAATTCCGCAATAGGTTTGTCACCCGAGTCATTACTCGTTGCAACGACCAATTTTTGAATTCTTTGGCAGCCTCTTACCCGTTCAATCTGCAGTTCAAGCATTGGCCTTCCCAGGATAGGTGCCAGGACCTTTCCAGGAAGTCTCGATGAAGCCATTCGCGCCTGCAAAATACCCAAAATCATTTCTTTTCCCATATGCCTGTTTTTTTAAAGACTAGGTGAGTCTGCCAAATCCAGAGGCCGAAGGCTCTCCCTGGAGTCGTTTTTCCAAATCTCCATCCTTGAGGGCCATCCCTATCTCAGCAAAGGCCTCATCCAACGCTTTCAGATATAACGCCACATGATCAAAAGTGTGGGAGTACATGGCATAGAAAAGATTAGAAGCCAGAAAACCTTTTTCCAGCATGATTTGAACAAAGTAGGCCTTCATCATCAGCCTTTTTTCATCATCAAACATAAAGTGGCTCATGGGATACATTCCTCCAACCCCAATATCCAGGCCATTTTTTTCTGCCAGGTTCCGCCACCCCTGCTGTACCCTTTCTCCCAGAGCCACGAGATGCTTTGCCACATCGTTTCTTCGAAACTTTTCAATGGTAGCGATGGCTGCCACAGGGCCAATCCGCTCCGTCCAGCATGTTGAACTGATAAAAGTCCTTTGGGCGGCCTGCATGACATCCCCTTTTCCTATTACAGCGGCAATGGGGTATCCGTTTCCCAGGCCTTTGGAAAACACAGCCACATCCGGATACCCTTTTTTTAAGGCAAGGTGCGCCCCGCCCGTCGTCAGCCGAAACCCGGATGAGATTTCATCAAAAATAAGCACCGCCCCGGTCATTTCAGCAAGGGAACGAACACCCTCAATAAAACCCTCTTGCGGTTCAAAATTCCGGATGGGTTCCATAACCACCGCAGCAAGATCATCCCCATGGGCTGAAACGATTTCCTGCAATTCATCAAGGCGATTATACTGAAAGGGAAAGGCGGTTCCTGCAAGGTTCTTTGGGACACCAGCGGGATTTAAGCCTGCCATGAGGTGTTCGCCCAAGGCGTTTTCAGTACCCAGATTCGCGGACAAATACCAATCATGCCATCCGTGGTACCCGCAAAAGGCGATCTTATCTCTTCCCCTGTAGGCCCTCGCAATTCTCACCGCAACGGTCATAGCCTCCCCGCCGGAACGGGTAAATCTCACCATTTCCGCCCACGGGTGAAGCTCGCATAACAGTGCAGCCAGTTCGACCTCCTCGGGGCAATTGAGGGAACTGCTCGACCCTTTATCGATCCCGATTTTCACCGCCCTGTCCACGTCCGGCTCTGCATAACCGAGCACATTGGCACCGATACCCGCAATG
>JAFDIX010000901.1 GCA_019307805.1 Deltaproteobacteria bacterium
GCCCCATAGGCGGAAGTGACAATGGGGACGAACATAGTGCCATATATCTGCCATGCCTTCACATAGGGATCTTTGGTGCTCCGGAAGTTGAGTTCCTGATAGATCTCGTCCAGGGCCTCCCTGAAGAGCCCGGGATCATTGATGTCCACCCCGCCGGACCCCTTGATGGCAATGGCCTTCAGGTTCTTGGAACCCATGACGGCGCCTGCGCCCCCACGGCCGCCTGAATTTCCGTTGTTTCCGATAATGGTTGCCAGGGGGGAGAGGGTTTCACCTGCCGGCCCGATGACGCGCACCTGGTATTCTCTGTCGCCCAGCTCCGCCTTGACGGCCTGCTCCGCATCAAAGGTCGTCTTTCCCCAGAGGTGGGAGGCCTTGCGAAACTCCACCTTGTCGTCCGTGATCACCACATACACAGGAGCCTCGGCCTTGCCCGAGATGACGATGGCGTCATAGCCTGCATATTTCATGTTGGGCGCGAAAAATTTTCCGTTGTTTCCTTCCATGAAATACCCGGTAACAGGGGATTTGGAAGTCACGGTCATGCGGCCCATGCCGATGGGGGTTCCGTTGAGGGGGCCCACCCCGAAAATGAGAAGATTCTCCGGACCGAGGGGATCCGCGCCGGCGGGGACCTCGTCATACAGGATCTTCATGTTGAGGCCCCGGCCGCCAACAAATTTCACCAGATTGTCTTTTGGAATGGGCCGTGTCGTAGCCGTCTGATTCGTGAGATCGATCCTCAGTGTTGTCCCTTTCCAGCCTTTCATATGCATCTATCCTCCGGTAATTAGCGCAGGGTCCAGGGTGCCCGGGCCTTGTAGGAAGGTTTAGCTTCGATGTTTTGATGTAAATCGTATACCATGGTTGCGAACTCATCCTTGGTTGCCCATACAAGCGCACCTGTGGGGCAAAAGGCAACGCACTGCGGCAGGGTCTGACACGGGGCATGGGTCTCCACATCGCAACTCACCAGCGGCTTGTTGCGGCCCTTCCACTCATAATTGATCACCTTGACATTGGATTTGTTCGGGTAGAAGTTCTGAGTATTCACAAAAGAGCACATCACCTCGCACATATGGCAGCCGTTGCAGATACTCTCTTCGACGAAAATTCTCTTTTTTTCTCCGTCTTCAAACACGGTGTACCCTCCCCCATTTCCTATGAATGAAACAATAACATGCACTCTCCAGACCGACTTTGGCAATGGCCGAGAGGGCTTTTAAAAGACATGATGGTTTGAGAAAACCTGGTGGGATAGTCGTCAACATATCCTACTTTATCAGTATAATTTGAAAGCAAAAAAATATAGAAAGGGCCCTGTTTCTTCTTCAAAAACTAAGGCATTGATGTGAAATTATTGATCGGTCATCCAGCAAAACAGGGCCGTCAGCAGTCATCACCCATGAACCTGCCATGAACGATCGTTTTGCGTAACATGGGAGCCATATTGTGTCAAGAAAAATGTTCACCGAGAATAAACGACTCTCAAGGATCATCTTCACCAGGTGACTGCAATATTTCGCCTGGACCCATTTTCCGGGACCTGCGGGCCTGGGGCACAGCCATAAGGGCTGGTGACTTTGACGACTTCATTGAGAATGCCTGTGCAGAAAACAGCCACGTCGGTATATGCGTACTTTTTGCGATGGATGTTCCTTGTGAAAAATACCACAAACAAAATTCGTAATTTCATTTAGATCATGGGGAGTTATGTCTTCCAAAAAGTCTCATGCATTTCTCGGATTTCCTTTTCCAGAACCCCTTCCACGACCGTGACAACATCTGTTCCCCTCAACAGGACTTCGTGCCCCGACGCATGAAGTCCCCACCCCCGAATCTCCATGAGTGTGTTTCCACTCATGCCGTAGATGACCCTCCGCACACCGCTCCAGTAGATGGCCCCGGCACACATGGGACAGGGTTCATTGCTGCTGTACAACGTGCACTGGGAGAAAACTTCCGGACCAAAGTTTTTAAGGGCATCTGCCAGGATGTTGAGTTCGGCATGAAGCATAAAATTGTTTTCGCTTGCCGACCTGTTGCGCCCCCCGGCAATGACCGTCCCCTCACGGACCAGCACCGAGCCAAAAGGGGGATCTCCC
>JAFDIX010000902.1 GCA_019307805.1 Deltaproteobacteria bacterium
GTGTTTTGGGTAATGAGGGCCGAGGTCCAATGCATAGCCCTCTTCGACCCTGCCGGACGCGCCAAAATCCAGGCATCAAGAAAAGATTGAGCCGCCTGGTCTTTCCCCAACCGTTTGAGGGCCATAACACCAAACATGTGATTCGTATCCCAGGATAACTTCCTCTTTTCCGTAAATTCAACGATATTTTGATACAACTGCCTGGATTTTTCTTTCTCTCCCATTTTTTCGAAAGCTCGGGCTAAAACAAAGTTTTCCAGTCGTTCATCCCTTTCAAAGGGCCGTCCGACACCTAGATTCTCAGGCCATTCTTTAGCTCCTTCAGCTAGGGCAACAGCTTTGTCAAATTCCCCTGAAGCCAGATTCCGGGCTGAAAGAAGAATGCTCGCCTGACGATAGACATCATGGCCTTCACCTGCACCCTCATAGGGCAAGATGGTCGCCTTACCCAGGACAGACAGGCAGTCTGCAAAACACCCAAGCCTTAAAAGAGAACGGGCATAGTCCAAAGCAAGCACATAGTGATCTGGGATTTGTCGATAATATTTTTCTGAAATTTGAAGGGCTTCCTCATTTCGGCTGAGAGACAGAAAGTAGTCTGCCAAATGGTGGGCTGCCCTCCAGTCCTGTGGCTCTAATGCCATCGCCTTTTTGAAGTCATCCAGAGTATTTTCAGGAGCTCTTTGACCCAACATAAGCTGGGCTCGGGTGAGATAAAAAGGAGCAAAATCCGGTTCTTGATTGCATTCCAAAAAGAGTTTTTTGGCCTCTTTGACTCTATCCAGACTACTGAGGACCAGTCCCAAATAATAGCGGAATTTCCAGTTTTTGTTCAAAGAGAGCGCCCAGCTGAAGACGGGAAGAGATTCCTGCCGGAAAGGGAAAACAAGATAGGGAGAAGCCGCCATGGCTTTCTCAAGATAGATGTCGCTTTGGTCCGGATCTTTTTGCCTGTAAATCCAGGCCAGCCACGTGTCGATAACTGGAGTAGGTGGGCTCATCTTCAGAATCTGAACGGCTTCCTTCTCTTGGCCCAGTTGGATGTAAAGAAGGGCTGTTTCCAGATAGGTTTCATGAGGGAATTCATTGCGAATCAATGAAGTGAAATTTTCCAGGTTATTGGCCTCACTTTCCAGAAGATAACGTTCATATCGTGCCATATGGCAGAGCGGATCGATATTAAGAAGCCAGGTCAGTGTAAAATTGGCTTTGTCGATCTCTCCTCCGAGGCGATAAATGACGGCCAATAATTGGTGGCCGACTATATTATAGGCATTGTACTCCAACGAACGCCGGGCATATTCTTCAGCCCTGAACAGGTCGTTATCCTGAAGAAAAAGGGTCGCCAGTTGAGCATAAGAAGCGGACCGATATTCCATAGAGCGCGCAGCCCATCCAAAGGCTTCTTTTGCATCAACCCTCTTTCCAAGTCTGCTGCAAATCAAACCATAGATAAAATTACCGCCGGGATTGTAAGTGTCTACAGCAAGAACTTGGGAGGCAAAAGTCAATGCCAACTCATACTTGGAGCGGCGGAAGTACAGCTCGGCTTTTCGTGTTTTGGCCCGAATGTGGGAAGGATCCTTCTTGAGGCATTCAGAATATTTGGCCATAGCTGACACATAATCTTTCTGTCGGGCAAACTCTTCGCCGGCAATATAAAGGCCTTCAGGTGAGAGCGCATCGAAATCTTTATCAAGAAGCAAGGGTCTCTGTAGTTTATTGGCCTCCAGGTTGCTGGTGTAAAAAAGTTTTTTCTCACCCACAGTGACTGTCACTTCACCTTGGATATCCGGTAAAGGAACAGATCTCTCATAGACCTCCATAGGCTTGAGCGAAATTTTTTGAGAAAAAACCTCGCTCTCCCCTATTTTGACCACCAGGTTTTCGTCCAGAAACTGAAGGGCACAAATTCCGATAAGGAGATTGTTTCCTTCCCGTTGAACATTCAAAGATCCGTAGGGTGAACCGTCCACAAGGCCACCTATCCCTTTAATGGGATACCAGATCTCCTGCCAGCGGTTCACAGAGAGCGGTTCAAAATAGGCATGTTTAAAAGGAGTAAAACTGCTGGTCTTAGCCTCCTGATTAAACTGCAGCCCAG
>JAFDIX010000179.1 GCA_019307805.1 Deltaproteobacteria bacterium
GGTCAAGTTCATCGGTTTTGAAAGTGCCCAGATCTCCCCCCTGTTGTGCAGCCGGCCCCTGGGAAAACTCCTTTGCAAGTGCTCCAAAATCCTCACCCTGCTTCAACCTGGCCAGAATTTCTTCGCCCTTCTTGCGCACCCCTTGAAGTTCCCTTTTATCTCCATGCTTCTTGGCCGTAAGAATGATGGTCGCGATACGGACCCTGCCCTCTGTGGTGAATTCATCCCTATGGTCTTCATAATATTTCTTCAACTCTTCTTCCCTGATGATAATCTTGGAATTGACCGCGTAGTTGATCAGTTGGTAACGCTCCAGATCCCCCCTGAGGCTATCCCGGTAGCTTTTTATGGTAACCCCTTCCTTATTGAGTCTCGCAAGGAGGTCCTCCTGGGTCCATTGGTTATTCCGTTTCACCCTCTCAACAGCATCGTCGATTTCCTTTTCATCGATCTTAATGCCCCGTTCTTGAACCTGCCTCTGTGCGATCTTCTGGTCTATGAGAAACTCCAATACCTTCTTGCGCATTGCCAGAAACTTCTGTTCATCTTGAAGCCTCATTTCGTCCGGTGAAGTGCCGGTCATTTCCTTCATCTTCTTGTTCAATTCGTGAAGTGTAATGACATCGTCATTCACAACAGCGACAACCGACCCAGAGGGAAGCCAAAATGATGCCCAACATCATCTTCCTCATGGTTTGTCTATGCCCCATTTATCCCAACTCCATTTCATCCACGAGCGCTCGGTTGATCTTGACGGGATAATGATTTCTGAGTTGATTGAGCCAGTGCCTGTAAAATGAGTTCTCCTTTTCATAGGTGAGCCTCCTCTCAATTTCCACCATGGCTTCGGGCAGGGTTTTCCTTCCTGCGGGGCGCCTGGACATCACATCAAGGATGTGAAACCCGTAAGGGGTTTCAACAATGGAAACACCTCCATCCGGGGACAGGGAAAAAAGGACCTTCCCCATGGATTCCTCCAGGTCATTTTCTCTGATCCAGCCCACCTCTCCCCCCGATTCACTTTCAGGGGCAACGGAATATTTCCTGGCAAGCTCTCCAAAATCTTCCCCCTGCTTCAACCGCCCCAAAAGCTTTTCAGCATCCCCTCTGGTACTCGTCACGATCTGCCTGAACTGGACCATCCTTGGGTAATAGAACTCCTCCTGGTGCCGGTCATAGTAAACCTTCATTTCCTTGAATGTCACCGGTCCCGCATCTTCCGAAACCGACTCGGTGATTTTTCGAATAAGGAGCCGTTCCCTTAAAGCCCCCTTCCACTCGTCAAAGGCCATATACTCCCTCAAGAGCATATCACGGAAATCCTCTTCCTGGTATTCACTTTGAATCTCCTGGATAGTCCCGTTCAGTTCATCATCACTCAGGAAAATACCCCGGTCCCTTCCATACTCGAGGATCAAATAACGATCCACCATTCTGTCCAGCAGGGGTTCCAATGCCTCCCCTACATCCCGGTCCGGAATACCCATATCGATCCGCAGGAGATTCAGATCCCTTTTGAGAACATCGACGGGGACATTTCTCTTCCCAATGGTCATGGCCACGGGCATGACAGGGCTTTCAGAAATATCGCAAGCCACCCCCGCAGCCGCCATCACAGCAATACACAGAAAAATCCATCCGCGAAAAGTCCTCACCGTGATCAGTCCCGATCTTTATATCATTACACAGAAAAAGAAGAAAACCTTCCAAACAAATTAGGATAACAGGTATAGAATAAATTGCAAGCACTATTAATTACTGGGGTTTTCCCGAATTCGCCATCTTCGATACAAATCGCCCGACGGCTTCTCTCGCCTCCCCAAGGGCCTCCAGAGGACTCTGGCCCCTCTTTAATACCTTGAGCTTATTCCCGGAGAGAAACAGGTATTTTTGGGGCCTGCTTTCAGCCATTCTAATGAGCCCCTCCGGGTCCACCTTCGTGTCCTGGTAGAAGGTGAAGGTGAGGCCTTCCCCGGTAATATCCAACCGGCTCACGCGCACCCGTTTAAGCAACAATCGAATGGAGACTACCTGCAGCAGGTTGGATACCTCGGGGGGTGGCGTTCCAAACCGGTCATGGAGTTCTTCGGTGATGCTCCCCAATTCTGATTCTTCTCGAAGGCTGGAAAGACGACGATACAGATTCAATCGAACATCCCCGTCCGAGATGTAATGGGCGGGAAGGTAGGCGGAAAGATTCACATTGATCTCAGGGTTGATGTCCTCCTGCCATTCCTCCCCCTTGAGTTCGGCGATACTCTGTTCGATGAGTTTGACATAGAGTTCATACCCTATGGCCGAAATATGTCCGGATTGGGAAAAGCCGAGTATGTTCCCTCCGCCTCGAATTTTCAGATCGTGCATGGCCAGATGCATCCCGGCGCCGAGATGGGAAAAGTCCATGAGGGCACGCAATCTCTTCTCCGCCTCTCTGCTCAAATTGGCGCCTCTCGACAGAAGGAGGTAGGCATAGGCATCCTCTTCAGATCTGCCGACCCGGCCCCTCAGCTGGTAGATCTGTGCAAGCCCAAAGCGGTCTGCTTCGTTAATGAATATGGTATTTGCGGAAGGGATATCCAGGCCCGATTCGATAATGGTCGTACAGACCAGAACATCAATCTCTTTTCCCAGAAACCGCATCATGGTATCTTCCAGATCCTTCTCCCGCATTTGCCCGTGCGCGATGGCGAACCTGGCCCAGGGCACGAGCCGCCCCAGCCTGTCGGCCATGTTCTCAATGGTTTGCACCCGGTTGTGCACAAAAAAGACCTGCCCTCCCCGTGCTATTTCAGTCTCAATGGCGCGAACAATAGTCGCCTCGTCAAAGGTCGTGAGGTAGGTCTTAATGGCCAGCCTGTCCTCCGGCGGTGTCTCGATAATACTGAGATCCCGGATTCCCATGAAAGACATGTGCAGGGTTCTTGGAATGGGGGTCGCTGTCAGGGCCAGCACATCCACGAGGGCACGATACTTCTTGAGCACCTCTTTTTGCTTCACGCCGAATCGCTGTTCCTCGTCGATAATGAGGAGACCCAGATCCCTGAAACCCATATCCTTTTGCAGGATCCTGTGGGTGCCGATGATGACGTCGATTTTGCCGGACCGGACCTTCGCAATGATCTCCTTTTGTTCCGCCTGCCTTTTGAATCGGCTCAGGACCCCGACCTCCATACCGAAGGGCGCCATTCTCCCGCGAAAGGTCTCATAGTGCTGCTCTGCCAGCACGGTTGTCGGCACCAGCATGGCAACCTGTTTTCCGTCTGTCACCGCCTTGAAGGCCGCCCGGAGGGCCACCTCGGTCTTTCCAAATCCGACATCACCGCAGATCAGGCGATCCATGGGAAGTTCCCGGCCCATATCTTCCAGGATATCATCGATCGCCTTTACCTGATCTTGCGTTTCCTCGTGTTCAAAGGTCGCTTCAAACTCGCGGTAAAAGTTGTCCGGCAGGGAAAAGGCATATCCCTTACGGTGTTTCCTGAGTGCATAGATCTCCACGAGCTGTTTGGCTATTTCCTTGACGGACTTTTTGGCCTTCTCTTTGGCCACCTTCCAGGAGCGCCCCCCCAACTGGTCCAACCGGGGATTCGACTCATCCGCACCCACATACTTCTGGAGGAAGCTGATCCGGTCGGCGGGAAGATAAAGACGGTCGCTCTGGGCATAATCTATGATGACGAAGTCATTCACCTTCTCCTCGATCTCCATCTTGCAGAGCCCGCCATACTGACCTATGCCGTGATCCTGGTGCACCACCAGATCCCCCTCCTTGAGCTGGCTGAAGGACGTCCACCCCAGGTCACCGGCCCCTGCCTGCCGCCTTGATCCGGCCCGGCCCCGCTTTGGCCCGAAAAGCTGATCTTCGCTGATCACGAACAGACCAAGATCCGGCCAGGAAAAACCCTTTGTAAGCCGGCCCAGGCAAAGGCTCAGCCCCCTTCCCCGGGAGACCTCACCCCAGTGATTGACCACCTCGTCCACCGTGACCCGGTAGTTTTCAAGAATCTCCCTGAGGCGATTGGCCTGCTGCTCGGTTCGGCAAACGAGAACCACCCTGGCACCCATGTCTACCCACCCTGAGATCTTTTCTGCAAGCGGTGCCATGGATATTTTGCCGCGATCGGCCGTTCTCAGGTCAAGCCCTTCCTCTGTCCCTGACACCCCCTCGAGGTGCAGGGATTCACAAGAGGCTCCCCCATTTCCCAAAGGGAGTTCCGTAAATTCAATGCGTTGGTAGGATTCGAGTGAACGATTTATCTCCTCGGGAGAAAGGACAATCCCCTTCAACTCGGGAAAGGGCCTTTCACTTTCAACGGCATCCAGCCTGTATCTCTCTGCATCCTGTTGAAACCGCTTTGTAAAATTCTCTGCGCCCCTTTCTATGTGGGAGGTATCCATGAGGCAGATAACCCCTTTATCCGGAAGGTAGTCAAAAGGAGTCTCCAGCCTGTCATAAAAATGGTTCAACCAGGCCTCCTGACCAGGGAAAGACCCGCTCTCCTGAAACGGTGCCGGAATACGCCCCATGGATCTTGCCCGCTGAATGTTCTCCGGCTCCATGATGATCTCATTGGCCGGCAGGATAACCGCTTCCGGGACTTGCTCCCTGGAACGCTGACTCGAGGGATCGAAGTGGCGAATGGAATCAATGCTGTCTCCCCAAAACTCCAGACGTATGGGATAGGTATGCAGGGGGGGGAATACATCAATCACCCCGCCCCTTACGGAATAATCCCCCCCTTCTTCAACAAGGGATGTACGGAGGTAACCGTTGGCCTCCAGCTTGCGCAGAAAGCCTTCCCTGTCCACCTCCTCGCCCGCTTCCAGGTATTCCACGGCCCTGGTCATGACCTCCCTGGCAGGGATCCTGAGCATCATTGCCTCGACCGAGGTGATCACGATGGGATTCTTTTCGGTTCGAAGGGTATAGAGACTCTGAATTCGTCGGAAAACCACTTCCTTGTGCGGGCTGAGCCCTGTGAGGGGAGAAATGTCATATACGGGAAAATCATAGAGGCGCCTTTGCCCTGCCTCCCCACGGACCTGGGATCTGGGAAGAAAAAATTCCATTTCCCTGAAAAGCCTTTTTGCATGCTTTGCCGTGGGCAGGATCACAAGGACAGGGTTTTCTGCCGCCACCAAAAGCCGTGCGAGAAGGTAGGACCTGGCCGACCCGGAGATACCGGTCACATGGATGTCCCTGACGCCGACCTCTATCCATCCACGCAGCTGGGAAACATTTGAGTCTTTTTGATATGTCAACATGTCTCGAGTAAAGGGAGTGGTTGAAAAGGGGAAGGGATGAAGATTTAAAGACCCAGTTCGTCCGAGATACCCTGCATGGCGGTCAGGCAGATCCTCGAAAATTCGTCCAGGTCCATGCCCAGTTTCTCGCACTCCATAATGGTCTCCCGACTGACGCTGGCCGCAAAGCTCTTTTCCTTCATTCTTTTCTTTATGGATTTGTGTTTGACACTCTTGAGCTTTTTGTCCGGATAAACCAAGGTCGTGGCAATAATGAGCCCGGTGACGGTCTCACCGGCCGCAAGGGCATGATGGAATGTGTCATGGCGCTTCTCGCCGTGGGCCTTTTCGTTATGCAATTTTATGGCCTCAACGATCTCCGGGGCGATCCCCTTCTCCTGGAGTATCCTCACGGTCTCAAGGGTATGTCTGGACAGGTCGTTGTCGACCATCTCCACATCCAGGTCGTGAAGAAGCCCGGCAAGACCCCATTTGTCTCTGTCTTCCCCCAATCGGTCGGCAAGGGCCATCATCACCGCCTCAGCGGCAATACAGTGCTTGACCATATTGGGATTCCGGATGTGCTCATTTATGAGTGCCAGGGCCTCTTCCCTGTCGATACCATAGCCCATGGGTCTTCCCCTTTCTATTTTCCCGCCACCCCTCTTTCTCGGATCGTGACAGAAAAGGAAATGCTCCATCATTCACCGCCTTTTGGGGCGGCGAAGATTCGAGTCAGGAAGATCCGGATGGGATGTTTTTTCAATTTATCACACTTGCTGTGAAAAGAAAACGGAATCCTCTTTTCCCGGGCCGCTGCCTTCTTCCAGCCCCATAGCGGAATCTTGCACAGTCGCCCGGTTTCCTGTATGAATCAAAAGCTGGTTGGGCAAAAGGATATGGTTCTTCCGATGAAAAGGAGTTTGCACCATGAACCGAGAAACGGGTGATGCCATGGCAAAGCGCGATATATCTTTTGGCGGGCTGTACCTGGGGAACCTGAATGCCAATCTCCTGGGGATCCTGATCATCCTGGCGCTCAATTTCTGCACGCCGCTTGAATTTTTCAAGACCACCAGGGTGCTTATCTTGACCCAGGGGGGATGGAAGATCTTCCTGTTCCTCATTCCCCTTATCCTCCTGCTCCTGGGGTATGCCCAGTACCGGGTTCAACGCCCCATCAGGAATCTTGCCGCACTGATCAGCCGGGGAAACAGAATCCCGGAAGACATCGCTCAAAAGGGAAAACAGCGGCTTCTCAATCTTCCCTATATCATCATCCTGATCAACCTGGGGATCTATATCATTGGTCCCGCCCTGGTCGTGACCGCCTTTTATCTCTTTCGTGACGCCTCCCTCAGGACCTGCCTCTTTTTGTTCCTACGCGTCTTCATGATAGGACTGGTTACGGCGCCTCTCGCCTTTTTCCTGATCGAGGATCATGCCAGGAAGACCCTCATCCCCTTTTTCTTTCCTGAGGGCCGACTTGCCCATGTGGATGGAACCGTCAG
>JAFDIX010000903.1 GCA_019307805.1 Deltaproteobacteria bacterium
GCTCTCAGGGGCGGCCGAGTTGACCTGATCGCCATCGCTGCCAGTGGAAAAGATGAGGCGCCCGATCTTAGTGTTATTGAGACCGATATAATTATCGACAGGCACTATTTTGCATGTGACACCAGCCTCACGGTTACGTGCCATAAGGACCTGCCGGGTCACACCGTTGCGCTGGTAAAGGGAAGTGCACATTTGGACGTCGATACGGACCAGGAAGGCATCAACTTCATCGAGGTGGCTTCCCGTTTGGAGGCTCTCAAACTCCTTGAGTCGAGGGAGGCAGACGTTTATATCGCCTATAGTGCCCTCACCGCCCTTTATCTAATTCAAAAAAATCGGTTTCAGCACATAAAACAGGTGGGGGTTCCTGTAGAGTCGATTCCTCTTTCCCTGGTGGTGCGGAAAGACAACCCCGACTTCTTGAAGGAACTCAGCCTTGCCTTTGGCAAAGTTCTTAACAGGGAAGATTATAAGCTAATCTCCCAGAAATGGCTGGGCAAAGGGATCCACTTCACCATCTGGGAGAGATACATCAAGGCCATTCTCATAACACTGGGTTTGGGGGCCGGCGGGTTATTCCTTCTTGTTTTCTGGAATCTTGTGCTCAAGCGTAAGGTGCACCGTATTACCCATGACCTACTGATATCTGAGAAGAAATATCGGGATCTCATCGACTTTTCCCCAGACATGATCTACCTTGTTTCACCTGGAGGGAATATCAACCTGGCCAACAAAATCGCCTTGAGCAGTCTGGGAATTGGCGAAGATAAACTGCCCTCCTTAAAACTTCACGATCTGGCGTGTTCTGACGACCATAACGAAGTGGATGCTTTTTTGGAATGCGCCTTCCGTGAGGGATATGCCCAAGATGAGTTTATTTTCACCAACGGGACGAGAAATAGCATCAACGTTGAAATTACGGCTGCCGTGGTATCGGGAACGGAGGGCTCAGGGCCTATGGCTGCCTGTGTTGCCCGGGACATTACCAGACGGCGGAGCTTGGAAGAGAAGCTGATCCAGTCTGAGCGGCTGGTGACCATGGGACAGATGGCTGCGGCCCTTGCCCACGAAATCAACAACCCCTTGGGTATCATTCTTGCCAATGCCCAGGACTCACTTTATGGCGGCATAGACAGCGCAGAGCTTCAGGGAAATCTGCAGATCATTGAGCGGAATTCCCTGAGAGCCGGGAGCATCATTGAGAACCTCCTTTCTTTCACACGACCAACTCCCTTTAGGCGAGCCCCAATGGATCTGTCGCGGGTAGTTGATGAAAGCCTGTTCATGCTCAAACAACATCTCAAAAGCAAAGAAATAAAGATAAAACAGGAAATCTTAGATTCGCCCCTGATATTGCAGGGGGACCAGAATCAGGTCCAGCAACTACTGATTAACCTTATCTTCAATTCTATTGAGGCTATCGAACAAAAAGGAACCATTAACATCAGGGCGGGACAGGACGGGGGTGGGGAATCCCCAAAATTCCTTTTGGAAGTAGAGGATACGGGTGCAGGAAACCCCGAAAAGGAGTTGCCTAAGATTTTTGATCCCTTTTTTAAAAAAAAAAAAAAAAAGGGGTTCGGTCTGGGCCTCTTCATCGCCAAGACAATAGTAGAAAGACACAATGGCACAATTATTGCCTTTACGAAGCTGGGTGAGGGCACCCTGATGAAGATTGAGCTACCCATTTAACCCAATTTACTACTGTTTCAAAGGATTGAGAATGCCAGAAAAGATACTGCTAGTTGAGGACGAGCTGGAAATGCTCGAATTTCTGGACCGGTTCTTTAAACGCAAAGGCTATGAAATTCGGACGGCTGAAACAGGTGAAAGGGCCTGGCAGTTAATCGAAGAGACCATGTATGATCTAGTCATTTGCGACCTGGTGATGGACGACCTGAGCGGAGTGGAACTCCTCCAGCGAATAAGGTCTGTAGATGGTATCCTGCCTGTCATCATCATAACCGGGGCGGGGACCATTGAGACCGCGGTGCAGGCAATTCAGCTCGGCGCTTTCCACTACATCACCAAACCTTTCAAGATTCAGGAATTGGAGATCCTGACGAAACGGGCCCTGGAGTACGGCAAGCTGCGCCGCAA
>JAFDIX010000904.1 GCA_019307805.1 Deltaproteobacteria bacterium
GTGGCCAGAATGGTCCGGAAGGTGATGTACCGGAACACGTTCAGCCATGACAAATCAGTGTGGAAAAGATAAATGAGCTTATAGAGCATGGTTCTCTCTCTTCGTCGTCTTTTTCCTTGGGTTTCTGCCGCCTTTTCTTTTCTCTGCAGTGGGCTCCTTCAGGGCCGAGGTCACAACATCCACGATACTGTGGATTGGGACGGGTTTATGCAGGAATTTAAATACCGGGGGAATATCACCTCCCAGTGCCGCCTCATTTTCCGAATCCCCCGTCAGGATGATGACACGCTCCCTGCGCCCTTCTCTCTTCATTTCCTTGAGGAGTTGGATCCCGTCCAGCCCGGGCATGTTGATGTCAGTGATAAGGAGGTCAAAACGCCCCTTCCGCATCTGATGCAATGAGTCCCTGCCGTCCTTTGCAAGGGTGACCTTGAAACCCTCATCCGAGAGCGCATCAAAGAGAAGTGCCCGAATACCGGCCTCATCGTCCGCCACCAGAATTTTTTTGAGTGGCGCCATTTCACCCCCCCTGTTTTGCCCTGAGGCCTTCCGCCACTTTGTCGAGGCCTATTCTGCGAGAGCCCTTGAGGAATATCAGGTCCCGCCCCTCCATCAGATCCCTGATTCTATTCACCATATCTTCGTGGGTGTGCACCCTGACCGCCCTTTCCGCGGGCAACCCCTTTTCCAGTGCACCCTCTATCATTTCCGGAGCATGCTCCCCCATGGCCAACAAATGGGCGGCCCCCAGGCCTGCTACCATGCCGCCCGCCTCAATATGTGCCGGGATGGTTTCCTCTCCAAGCTCCAGCATTTCCCCCAACCCCACGATGATCTTGCCGCCCCTTGCGATCAGATGTTCCAGAGAATCCAGGGCGACCTTGAGAGAGGCCGGATTGGCGTTGTATGTATCATCCACCAGTGTGGCGCCACCCGGAAGGGAACTGACTGCGAAACGCCCCTCGATCCCCTGAAAACGATCCAGCCCCTGAAGGATATCTTTCCGTGATTCATCCAGGCAAAGGGCGATGGATGCGGCAGCCAGCGCGTTGAATACATTTTGAAGACCCGGCACCCTCAATCGAACCTGTGTAGTGTCTCCCTGATAGCAAAGGTTGAAAATGATCCCGTCACGCCCCAGAGTCTTTACCCCCTCTGCCCTGATGTCATTTCCTTCCCCCATGCCGAAAGTGATCGCCTTTTTCCCGAATCCCGAAGCTGTCTTCATGAGCAGAGCATCATCCCCGTTCAATATGATCCGGCTCCCGGGGGATGCCTTTTCCATGAGTTCCAGTTTTGCCCGGGCCACACCCTCAATACTCCCCACACCCTCAAGATGTGCCTTGGCAACATTGGTGATGAGACCGACATCCGGGTCTGCGATCTCCGTAAGCCGCCCAATCTCTCCCGGGTGATTCATTCCCATCTCCAGTACCGCCCGCCGGTGGCCCTCATCCAGTGAAAAGAGGGTGAGGGGAAGTCCCACCAGGTTATTGAAATTTCCCTGGTTCTTCAGGGTGCGGGAGCCGATTGCAAGAATTTCCGCTGTCATTTCCTTTGTCGTGGTTTTACCGGCGCTCCCTGTAATGGCTGCCACCGCAACATGATGTTGGTGCCTCCACCAGGAGGCCAAATCTCCCAGGGCCTTTAGGGTATCCTGAACAACAATGACCACGGGTTGCTTTTCAATTCCTGATAACCCTTCATAGCCCTGTCGTACCACCACACCGGCTGCGCCCTTTTCAACGGCCTGCTCTGCATAGTCATGCCCGTCAAAGCGTTCCCCCTCAAGGGCCCAAAAAAGGGATCCCTCGCCAATGTTTCTTGAATCCGTACTCACCCGGGAAATAATGGTCTCAGGCGACCCGGCAGACCACTCTCCCTCTATGGCGGTTAGAATCTCCCCTGCCCGGATCTGCTCCCACTGCGCACCCATCCATCCCTCTTCCCGGCCCCGGCCTTATGCTGAAGCTGCCAGGGCAGCCTCTTCCCGGTCATCAAAGTGCTTTCTATCGCGTCCCACGATCTGATAGTCCTCATGCCCCTTCCCGGCAATCAGTACCAGATCTCCTTCACGGGCCGCGCCCACGGCTCCCAG
>JAFDIX010000905.1 GCA_019307805.1 Deltaproteobacteria bacterium
TTTAACGCTGCCTCAATTTTCAATCGTCAATCGTCAATCTTCAATTTATTCATGCCGCCATCTTTTCCCTGGCTTTTTTTAAGGGGTTCGGTCCAAGCTCTTTTATCTTTTGTGTCATTTCAACGGCAAACTCTGCGAATTTTGTCCCTTCACCGGACGAAAGGTTATACATCTGCACCCTCTCACCACCAATCCCAATGGCATCAAGAATCTCTCTGGCCTGTTCCACCCTTTTGCGGGCCCTCAGGTTGCCGTTTTCAAAACGACAGTCACCTTCAAGGCAGCCCACTACATAGACCCCGTCAGCCCCTTTTTCAAAAGCCCTGAGTATATGAAGAATATCGACCTTTCCGGTGCAGGGGACCCTTACGACCCTGATAGTGCCCGGATAATTAAGCCTCATGGAACCTGCCAGGTCCGCGGCCGTGTATCCTCAGGCGTTGCAGCAAAATGCAATAATGATCGGGTCGAATTTTTCCATCATAATACTCCTTCCAACAGTGCGTCTACCTTACTAATAATCTGATCATCCTCATACCAGTTCAATTCTATGGCCTTTGCCGGGCACTCTGCCGCACATATTCCGCAGCCATGGCACAGGGCCTCATCAATTTCACTGACGCCCTCCTCGTTGATGCGGGGCACCCCATAGGGACAGGCCCTGACACAGACAAGACACGCGGCACACCTTTCCTGGTCTACCTTAGCGGTGACCGCAGACAGTGTGATCTCTGACTGGGAAAGAAAGGTCGTGGCCCGCGAGGCCGCGGCTAATGCCTGGGAGATAGTTTCGGATATGAGTTTTGGGCTGTGCGCCGTACCGCACAAAAAAATCCCTTCATTTGCCACATCGACGGGTCGCAGTTTCACATGGGCCTCCATGAAATACCCGTCTTCATTTCTGGGCAGCTTCAGTATGGAGGCCAGTTCCTGCGTATCTTCCGGAACCATGCCCGCACTGAGCGTCAGAAGATTAGCGGGAACCCGAATGTCCCGCTGAAGGACATGATCCTTAAAAATTACCATGAGGGCATCGTCCGTGGCTTCAACCGTAGGAGGATTTTCCTTTTGGTAACGTACAAAGATGATGCCTCGCTGCCTGGCCTCGGTGTAGTAGTCCTCTAACAGTCCGTACATGCGCATATCCCGGTATAGTATGTATACATTTGCGTCCGGGTTGAGGTCTTTAATATGCAGGGCGTTTTTCACGGCGCTCTGGCAGCAGATGCGTGAACAGTTGGGGTGCTCATCATTTCTCGACCCCACGCACTGAATCATAACAACATTATTGAGATCATCAGCTCCCTTCACTTCGAGCCTTTTTCCCAGTTCTATCTGGGTCATGACGCGGTAGTCTTCACCGTAGAGATATTCTTCGGGCTTGTATTCATTGGCCCCTGTCGCCAATATAACAATGCCATGCTCGATCTTACGTTCATACATGCCGGGACCCACCATAACCTCTGTGGTGAAATTTCCCTTGAATCCGGTAAACCCGACAATAAGGGATTCTGCCAGGACCTGAATCTTGTCGTGGTTTGTGACCCTTTCCACAAGCTCCAAAAGGTATCTCTGAATATCTTCTCCCTCTATGGTAGTGGTCAATTGCCTGGAAAGGCCTCCCAACTGTGGCTCTTTTTCAACAATCACTACCTCAAAGCCCTGGTCGGCCAGACCCAATGCCGCATTCATTCCGGCAACCCCACCCCCTATAACCAGGGCCCGTTTGTTTATTTTGATCTTTTTTTCTGTAAGGGGTTTTAAAAGAGCTGCCCTGGCCACGGCCATCCTTACCAGGTCCTTGGCCTTGGTTGTTGCAGCCTCATGGTCGTCGCCGTGTACCCATGAGTCCTGGTCCCTGATATTGGCCATTTCAAAGAGATATTTGTTTAACCCGCATGCCTGAAGGGTCTCCTGGAACAGCGGTTCATGGGTCCTGGGGGAGCACGAGGCCACAACGACTCGGTTCAGACGGTTTTCCTTGATGACCTCTTTTATCCTTTCCTGTGTATCCTGAGAACATGTGAACAGGTTTTGATCTGCCAGGGCCACATGGGGCAGGTTAGCCGCATATTCGGTTACGGCCGGAACATCAAC
>JAFDIX010000906.1 GCA_019307805.1 Deltaproteobacteria bacterium
TGCCTTTTTTATCGAGAATATAGGTCGTGGGAATGTTACGTATACCGAACCTGGTGCCCACTTTCCCGTCATTGTCCAGAAGGGCCATGAAGGTCAGTCCCTGTTCCTTGAGGCACACCCTCCTCCTCCCGATCGCAGCCGGGGATCCCGGCGAAGATGAGAAGGATTGATACCGCCATCCCTATCGCAAGTTTTTTTGTCATATTTGGAAAAGATTTAAAAAAATCGATTCACACCAAGGGCGGTCAAAAGAAAAGGGATTCCCATGCGGAGGGGTGCATTGGGCAAAGTCTTTATTTATATAGTACACTTGGGGTTCCTCGGGTGAGTTTCAATTCCAGGGACACCTCACCCGCCTTCGGGATCACCACCGCCTTTTTGGCGGTTCGCAGTTTTTCATGCCATGTCTTGATTACATATTTCCCCGGCGGCAGGCCCTTTACCCCTTTGATCCCGTGTTGTTTCAGATACTCCGGATCGGGGATTTGGAAATGGCCCTGATCATCCGTTACCGCCCAAAAGGGATTTTTCATGACCATAATATAGGCGGCCGTTTCTGCATGAACGTCGCAGCGCATTTCCACGATTCCCGGTTTGTCAAACACCACGGTTTTGCTCTCCCCGGCCGCATAACTGCCCAGGTTGAATTTCTTGGTCCTGGACAGGGAGAAAACGTTATGGTTCACCTTGTCGTTGTTGGGAAAATGTACTGTCGCGCCTACAAGAACAGGCAGAATATGGGGTATAAAGGTCAGATTCCGTTGATCCATAACGAACTTGGCCCCGGAGAGGTCCATTTCCGGAACCGGTGCCTTTGTTACGTATACCAGAACATTGGCAGGGGAACGTAAGCCCTTCACCTTTACCGTCCCCTTGATCCCCTGGGCATGGGCCGACCAGGGGAGCCACAGGAACAAAAGGAGTGCAACCGCAAAAATGGTTTCCAAGCCTCTTTTCACTGAATTTTTCCTCCTTGACACTACCAGACTTTGCTGGTGATTAAGATATCCTTGACATGCCAGTTCTTTTTCTTGGCCAATGGCCTGAACACAGGGCGATAGATGAGTTTGGCCTCGGCAGTGGGTTCATCCTCCGGGTCGTTCAGGATAAATTCGTATTTGAGGGAAACGGTGCCCTTCGGCCGGATCCGATTATCCATGGCAATCCGGGTGGCCCGCCAAAAGGGGACGTTGAGGTTGCCCGCATCATCCTGGAGCACCCGGGCAAAGACCGCTCCCGGCAGACCCATGTAATTCCCCTGCTCGACCTTTCCCTTTCCCGTCCATTCCGGCAGGAGGTCCCCGTGTACCATCTTTAAAGGGTTTCCCTTCGAGTCGGAGACCTGAAGCATCATCATCACGCTTCTCATGGGCTCCCCGGTCGGCACCCAGTGGCCGCCGTTGGTGTTGGTGATATAGACGGTGATCTCCAGCTTATTGCCCGTGATCTCCCCTTCCAGTTCCATTGAGAGGGAGGTCTTGAGCTGGGTCTCCGTACCTCCGTCAAAATGATGGGGGCGGATGGATTGGGCTTTTCGATAGGTGCCCCACATATTTCTGGCCATCCCGTCGACGACATAGTTGTCATAGGGCAGCATCTCCTTTCTCCAACTCATGTGGCAGTCCTGGCATTTTTTGCCCTTGTTGGAGTCCTCAGGAGAAAGCTGATCCTGCCATAGTTTCCATTCCCAAAAGGTGGTCTGGATGGGGAGGGATGTATTGTCTTTCACGCCAAAGCCCTCCCATTCGGATTGGGAATACACATCACGGTAATCCCAGGTCTTTTCTCCATCCAGTTTCTTGACATGCCCATGGCAGGTGGAGCAGAACTTGGCCTGGCCATAGACAGGGCTGTAGGTCGCAGCCATTGGGGGGACAACCACATCATCGTAAGGGCCAAAGACCAGAATGGATGAACCCCTCAAAGGGGCTTGCATTTCCAGAACCGCGCCCATACCGCTCGGTTTGGTCTTATCGGGGATCACCTTTCTCACCTTGTGGCAGTATTCGCAACTGATCCCGTCCCATTCCAGCATAGGTGACCGCAGGGCCGTTTTCAGGTCCAGAGACCATGGGCCTGAAGCGGCAGCGGATGGG
>JAFDIX010000180.1 GCA_019307805.1 Deltaproteobacteria bacterium
GAACGTCCAACATCGAACATCGAACTTCCAACGTCGAATTAGGGTACACCTTCGGCGTTTCAATTTTATCAAAAAAATGGAGCGAAGCGACATCCACATTCGATGTTCGATGTTGAGCGTTCGATGTTCGACGTTCATCTTTTTTCTGTTTGATATTTGGGATTTCAATAAATCGATGAACTTTCAACAAAGCAAATCCCCTCTGGGGATACCCAAAGCCTGGTCCTCTGGGCCCGGATTCTTTACTCCCCGTCTCCCCTGAATGCACTCCTGTAGATATCTTCCGCAACATCAGCAGTCACGGGTCGAGGATTATTTAGAATGGGCCTTTCAACCTTCATGGCGGCTTCAGCCATTTCCGGTATGGAATATTCCGGGATATCCAATTCCTTTAAGGAGCGGGGGATCCCTATATCCCGGGAAAGATCAAAAACTGATTTTGCAGCAAGGGCGGCGGTATCCCGGTCTGAATAACCAAATTCTTCGCCCATGGCCAGGGAGATATCTGAGAATTTGTCAATGTCCCCCGGGAAGTTGTACTCAAGCACATAGGGCAACATCACGGCATTGGCCGTGCCATGGGGAACGTCAAAGAATGCCCCCAGGGGATAGGCAAGGGCATGCACCGCCCCAACCCCGGCCATGGCAAGACCCATCCCTGCCAAATAGCTCCCTTCCATCATTTTTTCACGATAGGGGTAATGGCCCCCATTGAAGACGGCGCCCCTCAGATTGGCGGCAATCAATTCAATGGCCCTGAGGGAAATGGGTGTACTCAGGAAATGGGCCTGGAGGGAAGTAAAAGACTCGATGGCATGGGTCAGGGCGTCCATCCCCGTATAGGCCGTCGCCTCAGGAGAGAGTCCCAGGGTAAGCTCGGGGTCCAGAATGGCGGTGTGGGGATAGAGATAGGGACTGTTGATACCGCCTTTGGTTTTTGTGTCTCGCATGGTGAAAACAGAGGTGAAGGTAGCTTCGCTTCCCGTACCTGCTGTGGTGGGTACCATGATGGTGGGCAGGCCCGGTTTTTTTACAAGACCGAGGCCAATGTAATCCACCGCCTTTCCCTTATTGGTAGCCAGCACGGCGACGGCTTTGGCCACATCCATGGTGCTTCCACCGCCTATCCCTATCACACATTGCACACTATTTTTTTTTGCCAGTTTTGCACCGGCATCTGCAAGTGATGGGTCGGGTTCAGGGGTTATCTCCGGATAACTAAACGAGTTCACACCACCTTTTTTGAGAATTTGCAGTACCCTGGTGCCGATTTCCGTTTTGGAGAGTTGGCTATCCATGACTACCAAAGCCTTGGAAGCTTTCAAGGCCTTACACTCTTCAGTGAGTTGTTCGATAGCTCCCGGTCCGAAAACGGTCTTTTTTACGCCTTCAACGGAAAATAGAGAATTCATGAGGGGCTCCTTGAGAGTAAAATTCAGTGAAAGGATTAACCCAAGAGAAAAAATATATCAAGGCATAAAATGAGAGTAATTGGGAAGTTGTCCTCTCATTTGTCGAACGAATCACTGGAATTTTGCACAAATATGGTTATTTTGTTAGAATATATTGTTTTGAATTTTTTCAGAGGAGGTATGAGCGTTGAATCCATTTTATAAGAACCTTGCTCTCTGGTTGGTGATAGGCCTCATGATGATCATGTTGTTTCAGGTATTCAAGCAACCGGACAGGAGCAAGGCCGATGTAAGCTACAGTGAGTTTCTGAGTATGGTGGAAAATGGTGGAGTGCTTCAGGTGACCATTCGGGGGGACCACATCGCAGGAAGGTCGTCCCAGGGTCCCTTCAAGACCTTTGCCCCGAAGGATCCTGAACTTATAAGTCTCCTGCGGAACAAGGGGGTCAAGATATCTGCCAAACCCCAGGAGGATTCACCCTGGTTCCAGGTCTTTTTATCATGGATTCCCATGCTGCTGCTTATTGGCGTGTGGATCTTTTTTATGCGCCAGATGCAAGTAGGGGGCGGCAAGGCATTAAGCTTTGGAAAAAGCAAGGCACGGCTCATGAACGAGTCTCAGGAGAAGGTCACATTCGAGGACGTGGCCGGCATTGATGAGGCAAAGGAAGAACTCCAGGAAATTATCGAGTTTTTGCGTGATCCCAAGAAGTATACCCGATTGGGGGGAAGAATCCCCAAAGGGGTCCTTCTCGTGGGAGCCCCCGGTACGGGAAAGACTCTACTGGCCCGTGCTATCGCCGGGGAAGCGGGTGTCCCCTTTTTCAGCATCAGCGGATCTGATTTTGTTGAGATGTTCGTGGGGGTCGGTGCTTCAAGGGTGAGGGACCTCTTTGCCCAGGGGAAAAAGAGCGCCCCATGTATCATTTTTATCGATGAAATTGACGCCGTCGGGAGGCACAGGGGGGCCGGTTTGGGAGGGGGGCATGATGAGCGAGAGCAGACCCTGAACCAATTGCTCGTGGAAATGGATGGATTTGAATCCAACGAGGGGGTTATTCTCATTTCTGCTACAAACCGCCCGGATGTTCTGGATCCCGCCCTGTTGAGACCCGGCCGGTTCGACAGACAGGTGGTCGTTCCCGTTCCCGATATCAAAGGGAGGGAAGGGATACTGAAGGTACACGTGAAAAAAACGGTCCTGGCTGATAATGTGGTTCTCTCTACACTGGCCCGGGGCACCCCGGGGTTTACCGGTGCTGATATCGAGAACATGGTAAATGAGGCAGCGCTCATGGCCGCCCGGCGGGGTAAGGACAGGGTGGAGATGAATGATCTTGAGGATGCGAAAGACAAGGTCATGATGGGGACTGAGCGCAGGAGCATGATCATCAGTGACGAAGAGAAAAAGACGACGGCCTACCATGAGGCCGGGCATACTCTGGTGGCCAAGCTCATACCCGGCGCAGATCCCATCCACAAGGTAACCATTATTCCCAGGGGAAGTGCCCTGGGGCTCACCCAGCAATTGCCTGTGGATGAAAAGCACACCTATCCCAGGGACTACCTGCTCAACAATATTTGTATTTTGATGGGGGGCAGGGCGGCAGAAGAGATCGTCCTGGGGCTTCAAACCACAGGGGCCGGGAATGATATTGAGCGGGCCTCGGACATTGCCAGGAAGATGGTCTGTGTCTACGGCATGAGTCAAAATCTAGGTCCCCTCACCTTTGGGAAAAAGGAAGAGCAAATCTTCCTTGGCCGGGAAATAGCCCAACACAGGGACTACAGCGAACTGACGGCCCAGAAGATCGACGATGAGGTGAATAATCTGGTCAGGGGGGCCTATGATCGGACATCCCGGCTTATAAAGGACAATCTGGAGACCCTCGAGCGGATGGCCAAGGCCCTTTTGGAGAAGGAAACCCTGGACAGCGAGGATATCGATCGCATTATGGCTGATGGTGGTGAGCCTCCCGAGGAAGCCGGGGAGACAGAAGAATCTTGAGAAACACGGGAGATGGTTCGTTCATCCTTAAATGGTCGGATTATGAACTGTCCCTGGGAGAGAGGACCCACATCATGGGGGTCCTCAATGTGACACCGGATTCCTTTTCTGACGGGGGGCAGTTCCTGGCAAGAGAGGAGGCAATCCGGCAGGGACTCAGTATGGCCAGGGAGGGCGCCGACATTATTGATGTCGGGGGAGAATCCACACGTCCCTATGCTGAAAAGATTTCCACCCAAGAGGAGATCGATCGTGTCATTCCGGTGATCGAGGCCCTCCATCGGGATTTGACCATCCCCATCAGTATTGATACCTTTAAGGCCCATGTCGCCCGGGAGGCCCTGGGGGCGGGAGCCTCCATGTTAAACGATATAACCGCCCTCAGGTTTGATCCTGATATGATGTCAACCGCTGCTGAGGCCGGAGTCCCCGTCATTCTCATGCACATGAAGGGAACCCCCGCGGACATGCAGAAAAACCCCAATTACACAAATCTCATTCCGGAGATAATAGAATTTCTGGAGGATGCAAAGGATCGTGCTGTAAGGGGCGGCATCAAAGAGCGCATGATCGTGCTGGATCCCGGCATAGGCTTTGGGAAAAACTTTGATCACAATTTGGAGATCATCAGGGACCTCGCACAGTTTCGTAAGTTGGGTCAGCCTATTCTATTGGGATCATCACGAAAGGCCTTTCTTGGGCATATCCTCGACAGGGAGCCCCGGGAGCGTGATACGGGAACCATGGCGACCATTGCGGCAGGGGTAATGAACGGTGCCAGTATTGTCAGGGTACACAACGTGAAGATGGCCCTTGATACGGTCCGAGTAATTGACGCCATTCGAAGGGGGCGTACGGGTGATGCGAATAATCATTTGGTGTGACGCTCAGGAGTTGTGATGCCATGCTATTCTGTATAGACATAGGGAACACCAACATCGTCATGGGCGTGGTGGATCAGGATCGCATTCTGGAACACTGGCGGGTCAGGACGGAAAGAGAGATGACCTCTGATGAAATGGGGGTTTTCATTGGAAACCTCTTTGGGGCATCTGAGATCCGTATGGAGGACATTGGCCATATCATCATATCCTGTGTCGTTCCCCCCCTACTCAACACCATGGAAGAATTGGCCCACCGCTATTTTGATATCAAGCCCATGATTGTGGGGCCGGGCCTCAAAACCGGAATGCCCATTCATTATGATAATCCCAGGGAGGTGGGCGCCGATCGAATCGTCAATGCAGTGGCTGCATATGAAAAGTACCAGCGAGGACTCATCATCGTGGATTTTGGGACAGCCACCACATTTGACTGTGTTTCAGAGGAAGGCGCCTATGTTGGGGGGGCCATTGCACCGGGAGTGACCATATCCTGTGAGGCACTTTTCCAAAAGGCCTCCAAGCTGCCACGGGTTGAGATCTTTGCCAAACCTAAGGATGTCATTGCCAAAGATACCATAAGCGCCATGAACGTCGGTATCGTTTACGGCTATGCCGGGCTTGTCGACGGCATTGTGAATCGCATCAAAAGGGCTATTGGGCATGAAATGACCGTTATCGCAACAGGGGGTCTGGCACCGCTTATCTGTGAAGAGTCAGAAACAATTGATCATGTAGAGGCATTTCTCACCCTGGAAGGGCTGAAGATCATTTTCAAAAGGAACACGATGTGATGTATGGAGAAGACCCTCGTCAAGCCGGATCGGATTCATAGGGGGGACAGGATCGGCATTGTAGCCCCAGGGGGCCCTGTTACCCGGGAGGAGCTTCAGCCCGGGATTCGTTTTCTCGAATCACGGGGTTACAGCATTAGTTCCGCTCCTCACCTGTATGCGCAAAAGGGGTATTTGGCAGGGGACGACGAAAATCGTTTGCAGGATCTCCATATGATGTTCAAAGATCCTGAAGTGAAGGCCATTCTTTGTGCCCGCGGGGGGTACGGTACCCTCAGACTCCTGGACAAGATCGACTACAGCCTGATTCGGGATAACCCGAAGATTATTGCAGGATACAGTGATATCACTGCGCTTCTGCTCGCCCTGTACAAAATGAACGGTCTCGTCACCTTCCATGGCCCGCTGGTCAAGGATCTCACAAAAAATGAAAACCGGAATATGACAACCTTTCTGGAGCTGGTAACTTCAGAAGGCCCTATGGAATTGGATCTCCATGAGACCACTTGCCTTCGCCAGGGGAGGGCTGTCGGCCCCCTTTTGGGGGGCAACCTGACCCTCATAAGCCATCTTGTAGGAACCCCCTATATGCCGTCCCTCAGGGGGGCTATCCTGTTTATCGAAGACCGGGGTGAACCCCTCTACCGCATCGATCGCATGTTGACCCATTTGCATTTGGGCGGCATCCTGAAGGACTTGGCAGGGTTGATCGCGGGCCAATTTGAGGATAGAGGGGATGACTCGGACATCGGCCACCTCCTGAAGGAGAGAACCTACGATACGGGGATTCCGGTAGTTACCGGACTGCCTCTGGGCCATGGCGACCTTAATCTGCCTCTGCCGGTGGGGCTGAGAGGGAGTCTCGATACGGAGAAAATGACCCTGTCCGTCTTAGAGCCCAGCGTTTCTTCATGACCCAATTCATCTATCCCGCCATTTTCCAGAATTTGCAATGATTGCAAGAAGATGAGACTGCATTAACCGGGCAGAAACTTCGGAATTGGCTTGTCAAAATCTAGGATTAATGATAATGATGCGACTGAAAAAGATTGAGAAGACGGGGAAGCCCGTTTATGGAATATTCGAGGAAAAATAGGCTATGGACGCGATAAGGGCCTTGGGAGGCAGTGCCATATTTGGCGTGCGCAGATATTGTTTTTCTCCTCCCTTGAAGATTTATCGGGTGATGGAGCAGGTGCGGTTCATCGGCCTGCAATCCATGCTGGTCATATTGCTGACAGGTGCATTTACAGGCATGGTCCTGGGCCTTCAGGGCTACTACACCCTGAGCCGATTCGGCTCCGAGGCGTTCCTGGGAGCGTCGCTTGCGCTCTCTCTGGTCAAAGAGATGGGGCCTGTGATAACAGGACTGATGGTGACTGGAAGGGCCGGTTCCGCCATCACGGCTGAAATAGGCATTATGCGTATCACGGATCAGATTGATGCCCTGGAGCACCTATTTCGGTGAAATGGGAAATTTCGTGAAGATGAACCATATCCTGGAGGGTGTCTACAAATCCATAAGTTTTGGGATGATCATCACATGGGTATGTTGTTATAAAGGGTTTTATGCCGCAGGCTCGGGATCCGGCCAGGCGGGTGTCAGCAAGGCGACGACCCAGGCTGTGGTGCTTGCATCTGTATCGATTCTTGTCTGGGATTACTTCATGACAGCCATACTTTTTTAACCGAAATGATTGAAATTCAAGAATTACATAAATCCTTTGATGGACACCCGGTACTTCAGGGCGCATCACTGAGCATC
>JAFDIX010000907.1 GCA_019307805.1 Deltaproteobacteria bacterium
GTGTTGTTCATATACGTTTTTATAGCATCCACAAGCCCGGTCTGGATTTTGCTTCAGCCCAGGGATTATCTGAATTCTTATCTGCTTTACGCAATGGTGCTGGTCGGTTTCGTCAGCATAATGTTTGCTACCCCTCACTTTGAGATGCCTGCATTTACCGGATGGTTTGCTGAAAAACCAAAAGGGGGAATGGGATCGATATTTCCTATCCTTTATGTCACCGTGGCCTGCGGTGCCTGTTCCGGATTCCACGCCCTGGTGTCTTCCGGGACTACGGCAAAGCAGGTGGCAAACGAGAAACACATCCTGCCCATTGGTTACGGAGCGATGCTGGTGGAAGGTATCGTGGCATTGATGGCCTTAATTAGTGTGGCGATCCTGCCAAAAACCCAATACATGAGCAAGCTTGCTTCCATGACGCCTGTAAGTGTCTTCGCATCAGGGCTTTCCGGACTTGCCACCGAAATCGGGATTTCCGCTGAAATCGGGATGACCTTTATATCCCTTTCCATATCCGCATTTATGCTCACGACTCTTGATACGGCAACCCGGTTGACGCGTTTTGCGTGGCAGGAATTGTTTTTGCCGCGTTCGCAGGAAAAACAAAGATCCAGGAGCAACCGGAACAAGGTGTTTTCCAATACTTTTGTTGCCACGATAATTGCCATACTGGTCGCTGGCTACCTTTCCTCAACCGGCACCGCGTGGCAGCTTTGGCCGGTTTTCGGGGCGTCAAATCAGCTGCTTGCCGCCTTAACCCTGCTGGTCGTTACACTGATTCTTTTCAGGATGAAGTCAAATTTCTGGATATCGCTATTCCCCATGCTGTTCATGGCCACCATAACCTGCTGGGCCCTCATCGCCCTTTTCAGGAGAAATATGGGGGAAAACAACGTCCTTGTGGTTGCAACGGCCTTCCTGCTCGCCATGGCGCTGATACTGATTGTTCAGGCGGTTTTTTCGCTGAAACAAGTGAGGGAGAAATAATAGAAATGCGTCAGAAGGGGATGTTCCCCCTAACCCCCTCCTTCAACCTATACAATTAATCCCCTTCGATCCAGATCATCAGCGATATCTTTCAGTTCCAGGTCCTCCAGTTTCTGTCGTGTTTGCAGGCCGGTAGCCACATCCCATCCTCTGAGCTGATAATATTCATCTCTCATTCGTTCAAATTCCTGTCTGTCCACAACAGCGCCCAGGCGCGATACGGGTTTGCCGTCTTTGCCCGGCACCAGGCACTCGGGGTCTGCAGCGTGGCTTTCAAGCGGCTTTGTATACCACTCCTCGGGAAGATGATCATCCTGCCTGGCGCGGTGGCCTTCTCTCAAAAGTACAGCCCTCTGCAGGTTTAGCACCCTCTCCGCGATTCTGTAGAGCGACTGCTCATCGACTTCTTTTCCGATGACCGCGGAGAGGATCCTGCTTTCCAATGCAGGATCGCCCGCATGATCCTCACTGTTTCGAATGTCGAGCATGGGGTACATCCAGTCGCAAACCATCAGACATTCCTTGGCGTACTGGCGGTCCTGTATGAGCTTTGCTGCCAGGGCCTTGCCCTCGTAGGTGGTGAAGTCGGCTGCCTTCTCTCCGCCCCAAAAATCCCTGGCGATTCCACGGAGGACGTCGGTGGACATGTAAACCCCCTCTATTCCTTTGACCCAGCTCACCCACTGCCCCAGAGTTAGGCCCACCTCATGGATCTGCTGAATCGGTTCTCGCGGTTCAAAGGGAAACAGGAGTGTGTTTGTAATATAGAGACGCGGTTCATATGCATCTGCGTAACGAAGCTGGGCCTTGGCCTCTTTACCAAGTGTTTCTGCGGCCCTTTCTCTTCCTTGCGCCAGCACATCTCCAAAGCCTTCCCGGAGGGATATCATCCTCACAAGGGTCTCCATGAATTCGAGGCTCCCGATTTTGGACATGGGCAGGCCGGTGCTCTCTTCAGTGATGATGCCTGCCTGGAAGCAGCTGGAGAGCCAGTCGATCATTACCTGGAGATCCCAAGTATCCAGACCATAGTCGTCACATAGCTTATTGGCGTAGAAGGGAACATAACGGGACTGGCACATGAACTTGCCGCTCTTTCCGTTTTCAGCCGTGTATTTTACCCTGAGGCAGTTACCCAGGCAGCCATAGCATGGCTCTTTTTTGGTGTTAGGTCCATAGGCCATAAAGTCCATCCCCCACACCGGCACATTTTCCTTACCCAGTCCCCGGAAATATCTGGTGATCTCTCGAAGCCTTTCGGGTTGGGCTACATTGAGCTTCCTCTGGGACCGTTTCACTGCAACCGCCTTGAGCTTCTTTGAACCCATCACAGCCCCCAAACCGCCCGAACCGCTGGCGTCGCCATCGGCCAGTAGGGTGGCTGTGGTCACCCTGTTCTCCCCGGCAGGCCCGATGGCCACAATCCTTACCGAATTTCCCAACTCGCTCTTCAAGGCGTCTCTGGTTTCTGCAGTGCTTTTCCCCCATAGGGCCGAGGCATCTTTCAGTTCGGCGAGGCCGTCGTGAATAAAGAGATAGGCAGGTCTGTCTGATTTTCCCTGAATAATAAGACCGTCGTATCCCGCAAACTTCAGTTCAGCTCCCCAGTGACCGCCCAGATTGCAGTAGCAGAACTTTTCCGGATCTCGCAGCGGTGATTTCCCGAACACACCCCACCTGGAAGCTCCCAAAGCCGGGATTCCGGCCATGGGGCCAAGGGCAAAGGTCAGCCTGTTTTGTTCATCAAAGGCGCTGGCCTCAGGAGGAACCTCGTCCCAGTGGATCTTGGCAGCGATACCTCGTCCGCCAAGAAATCGGTCGGCATAGCCCATGGTTGGAATTGTTTCAACGTTCCCTGATGAAAGGTCAACCCTCAAAATCTTTCCTGCATAGCCGAAAGTCTCCATTTCCAATCTCCTTGTGATAAGTGTATCAACCGATCCAGACACCTGTAACTGTTTCCGTTCAAAAGCATGTTCTCAGACGTCTTCCAAAGAACATAACCGTTCAGTCACGAATCAACATTGATCCAAGCCTTGACTGCTTCCAGGAAAATAGTAATAAACTGCAGGTCCCGTTCCCAGCTCAGGCTTAAGCGTATAGGCCCCTCTCTCCGTGATGAACTGTGAAACCTTGCTTTCAGGATCGTTCAAGTCCCCCACATAAATTGCTTCCGCCTCACAACATATCGAGCAAAATGGTTCTTCACCCCGGTCCAGCTGGTGGGCACAGAGCGTGCATTTTTCTATCTTATCTTCTCCGGAGTCCAGGGTTAAAGCATCATAAGGACATGCCTCCAGGCATTCCCGGCAACCATTGCATTCATCTTTATTCACCAGGACTATTCCGTCTTCACGTTTGTACAGCGCCTCAACCGGGCATGCCTCCAGGCAGGGTGGGTCGGCGCAATGCATACAAGGTTGCGGCAGGTAATACATTTTAAGAGAGGGAAACTCACCTGCAGGGGTATCCCGATGCGGCCCTCCCACCGTTTCGACTCTGATACCGGAGCCTTCCTCCATATTGTTTTCCACCTTACAGGCCACCACACAGGTACAGCAACCCATGCACCGCTCCAAATCAATTACCATAGCATATTTCCCGCCCATTTATTCTTCCTCCCGGGCCTTCTCGACCTCTACCAACACGTCATAGAATGCGACGTTGGGCTCGTGTACGGCAACCTGTGCCGGGTTGACGGCATCATGGGTCAGGTTTTGATGATGGCCCTCAATGAAGTCTCCGGGCCACCAGCCCTGAGTCGTGCTCACGACTCCGGGCTTTATACCTTGATGTACCATAACTTTGATCTTGATCATGCCCCTGTCATTAAAAACGACGACCGTGTCACCATCCTTAATGCCACGTTTTTTTGCGTCAGCCGGGTGCATCTCAAGTACAGGGGCCGGGTCCATCTGTCTGAGCCAATCTATATTGGTGAACCTTGAGTGCACCCATGATCGAGTGTGTGTCTGAAAGAAGGATAGCGGATACTTTTTCGCTTCGGGTCTGTTACGGCTTTCCAGTGGTTCTTTGTATACAGGCAGCGCTTCACCGAATTCCAGCAACTTTTCCGAATAGAATTCAATCCTCCCGGACGGCGTCGTATACGG
>JAFDIX010000908.1 GCA_019307805.1 Deltaproteobacteria bacterium
CTGTGCCATGTGAATTATCTCCCCCAAACTGGTCGAGGTCGGCCGGCACATCAATATCGAGCTCCATACATGTTCAGTTGTTGAAAAAATCGACGGTGAGCAAGGAAATTTCCGTGTCACGTTCAGCAAAACCCCAAGATACATAGATCCTGATATATGCACAGCCTGTAGCGATTGTGTGGAGGTATGCCCAGTCGCATTGCCGAGTGAATACGATCAGGGCTTGAATGATAGGAAGGCCGCTTACAAACCTTACGCCCAGGCTATTCCAGGCAGCTTCGCCATAGGGAAACTCGACACAGCACCATGCACCATGGCATGCCCGGCAAACCTGAATGTGCAGGGTTATGTGCAGATGGTAAAGGAAGGCAAGTACAGGGAGGCCATCGAAATCATCATGCGGGACCTGCCATTACCAGGCATCCTCGGCCGTGTCTGCCCTCATCCCTGTGAAAAAAGTTGCCGCCGCCTTGAAGTGGATGAGGCCATTGCAATAAGGGAACTGAAAAGAGTTGCGGCCGATCATGTAAAACTCAGCGAAATCCCCGTACCTGAAATAATCCCGAAAGAAGAAAAAGTGGCTATAATAGGCTCTGGGCCTGCAGGTCTAACCACGGCATATTTTCTTGCCCTTGATGGGTATCAGGTGAGTATTTATGAGGCCATGCCCGAGACCGGCGGGATGATGCGTTATGGCATCCCCGAACACAGATTGCCGCGGTCTGTCCTGGATGCGGAAATCGAAAATCTCAAACGTTACGGGATAGAGATCCATACAAATACGGCCATTGGCAAAGATCTTACGATTGAGGAGCTTCAAAAACATGGTGCCAAGGCTATTTTCTTAGCCGCCGGGGCCTGGAAGGGACTGAGGCTTGGCATACCCGGCGAGGAGGGCTGCGATGGTGTTAATGACGTCACGGCCTTTTTGAGGGAGGTTCATCTGGGTACTCGGAAAAAATTAGAAGGCAAGGTTGTTGTTATCGGGGGTGGCCACTCTGCCCTCGATGGTGCCAGGGTGGCCCTCCGTCTGGGCGCGAGTGAGGCCCATATCATATACCGTCGATCCAGAGTTGAGATGCCAGCCGAAGCTGAAGAAGTGGAGGATACAGAAAAGGAAGGTATAAAAATCCATTTCCTGGTAGCGCCTGTGAGGGTTGATAGTAAAAATGGAAAGGTTTTAGGTATTGAATGTATTCGCACGCGTTTGACCGAACCTGATATCACGGGCAGGCGAAAGCCTATTCCAGTTGAGGGTTCGGAATTTTTTATTGAAGCAGATCATATCATCCCGGCAATCGGACAGGAACCGGATCTCGATTTCTTAGGGGAAAATAAGGGTCTGCAAGTGTCTAAGTGGAATCTACTAGAAGTCAATCCTGAGACTCTCCAGACCAGTATGCCTGGAATTTTTGCCGGGGGTGATGTGATTACCGGGCCGGCTACAGTTATTGAGGCGGTGGAGGCCGGGAAAAGGGCAGCCAAATACATGGCCAAATACTTGCGAGGTGAAGAACTGCCCACAGAATGGCAAGAGGAGCCGCCAATAGGGAACAACTGGGTGGAAGTTCCTGATGGCGAACCCATCAAGCACCGGCTGAAGGTGCCCACCCTGCCCGTGGAAAATAGACTGTTAGGATTTGAAGAGGTTAATCTTCTCGCTGACGAAGAATCGGCCCGGAGGGAGGCAGCGCGCTGCTTCAACTGCGGGGGATGTTGTGAATGCTACGAGTGCGTGAAAGCCTGTCAGGCCCATGCCGTTACGATTGCGACCCACGCTGAGCAGGAAAAAACTTTATCAATTGACGTGGGTTCTGTGATACTGGCTCCCGGTTTTCAGCCCTTTGATCCGTCAAAATTCGATACATACAATTATGCAAACCATCCCAACGTGATAACTTCCATGGAGTTTGAAAGGATTCTGTCCGCCTCAGGCCCCACCATGGGGCATCTTGTCAGGCTGTCAGATCATAAGGAACCTAAGAAGATTGCATGGCTCCAGTGTGTTGGCTCCAGGGATATAAACCACTCTGAGCACAGTTATTGTTCATCGGTTTGCTGCATGTATGCCATTCTGGAGGCAGTGATTGCTAA
>JAFDIX010000181.1 GCA_019307805.1 Deltaproteobacteria bacterium
TTTTTCTGTCGCATCAAGGACATTATCCACGTTGAAAGAGACCACTTGGATCCCTTCACGCCCTTTGTTCTTGTTGGCGATCCAATCTCCTGTCGGGCCCATTTGTCCTTCCGGCTGAGTTGTTCTTTTTTTTGCCCACTTGGTCTCGGCACCCGGGCCTCGAATGACAACACTTCCCAGTTTATCCTGCAATTCATACCATCCCCCGGAAAGGACATCCTCCATGATCTCCAGGGTGGTGGGTCCGAGTGCAAAACAACTCACATTGATTTGCGCATCGTCGTCATGGTATCGTTCCGCCACATCCCAGCCAAAATATCGACAATAGTCTGCCTCGGCCTTCAGAACATCCTTTACCGCAATACTGATGTGATCCACGAAATTCACAGCAATTTTCTCAGACATCCCCATTCCTCCCCTATCAGATTACCTGTCTGTGCCACGATATCTCAAGAAAAGCCACTGATTCAGTCAATAGGCGTAGAAAACTCTATTTGAAAATCCCGTATTTCATGAATGATGGAGATGATATTCCAAATTTCAATCTAAAGTTAGGATATAGCAACTCTCATGTAAGATATTTCCTCGAAAAGAATTTTCATTTATATTTTAGGTAGTTGACGGTTTAAATAATATTCACTTTTTATTTTTCCCGAGTATTATTCGGGTTGTTCATCGATTTGTCAAGGAAAAAATGCTTTCCAATGGTTTTCTAGCGGCTGGTTGGAGCATAATTGCCCGTGCAAAGGGCTTTTTTTGCACTTCTTTTTCAAGGCGTAGGCACCGTCTATTAACTCCAGGACAATGCCGCGCAAGGGCTTTGGATGCAAGAAGGTATAGTTCGGTTCTTTCCAGTACTGGACATCGTCGCCGCTCTATTTATTCCATCGAAATTTCATCCAAAGAGAATCCTGGCGGCATTATTGTACAGGATATTTTCAATAGTCACTTCTTTCAGGGGCAGTTCGCATATTCCCTGAATAATT
Source organism: Deltaproteobacteria bacterium (assembly GCA_019307805.1). Classification (GTDB taxonomy): domain Bacteria; phylum Desulfobacterota; class DSM-4660; order Desulfatiglandales; family HGW-15; genus JAFDIX01. The sequence goes on from JAFDIX010000181.1 coordinate 987, forward strand.
TTATTGATCTCCTTCGGGGCAGCCGGCCAGTCCGTACCGAAGAGGACTTTCTCTGCATTTTTTTCAAGTTCCGGAAAATAGTCCAGGAGTTTCTGGGGCGGAAGCCCGGTGACATCCATATAGATGTTTTTGTGAATGCGCGACAGAAAGTAGGCCTGCTCGTACCAAAAGCCCCTTCCTGCGTGGGCCATCACAATGGTAAGGTCCGGGAAATCCACGGCAAGATCATCCAGATGCATGGGATCGGCATACTTCATTCTGGTCCCGGGTATCAGCGACGAGCCGGTATGAAAGACCACCGGTATTTCTAATTCTTCTGCTTTTTTGTAGATCGGGTACATGATCGGATCATTAGGATAGTAAAAGCAACAGGAAGGAAGGAGCTTGAGACCTCGCATCCCCAGTTCCTTCACGTAATATTCGAGTTTATTAACCGGCTCATTATCAAAAAAGGGGTTGAGGCTTGCAAAGGGGGTAAACATCTCAATGTCCTTGCAATATTCTGCCACCCATTCTGAAGGGCAATAGGTACTCGTGGCCGGGGTGTGCTCCGCCAATATGACTGCATGGGTGAGCCCCTGCTCCACGAGGTAATCCCTGTACCAGAGGGGGTCTTCAATGCGTCTATGATGCTCTTTTGCTTCCGGTTGGGTAGCTAGCATGAACTCCTGGCACCCGGGTGTGTTCATCTCCCAGGTTCCGGTGTGCACATGAAAATCGATCACTTTCATGACACTTACCTTTTCTCCCCGGGAAGGTCCCCAATGGAATGGACGGAATCAATAGCTTCAATAATCTTGGTGTACCCGGTGCACCGGCAGAGATTGCCGGAAATGGCCTTTTTGGTATCCTCCTGCGTGGGATGCGGGTTTTCGTCCAGCAGGGCCTTGGCGGTCATCACCATGCCCGGTGTACAGTAGCCGCATTGTATAGCCCCATGTTTTACAAAGGCCTCCTGAATGAGGTGAAGTTCTTCGCCCTGTGACATTCCCTCGATGGTAAGCACCTCTTTATCATGGGCATCCACAGCCAATGCCAGGCAAGAAAGTACGGGCTTTCCCTCCATGATCACAGTACAACTTCCGCATTCCCCCAAACCACACCCTTCCTTCGCGCCAGTGAGGTCTAACTGGTCTCTCAAAACTTCCAAAAGCGTGGTTCGAGCCTCAACCAGCAACTCATGGGGCTCTCCATTAACTGTCATATTAATTATTTGCTTCATCTCACGCATCCCCCCATCCCGCCCTTTTCCACGCAGCCATCACGGCCTTTTTGATAAGCGCTCTGACCAGGAGATTTTTGTACCGCACACTGATGGGCCGCCCCCCATTCGATATTGTTTTGACATGTTTGCTTGCCTGGTCAGCCGCCGCCTCAATCCGCTTTTCATCAAGCTCCTCACCCGTGAGTATCCGTTCTGCCTCCATTGCCCTCAAGGGTGCTGAGGTGGCCCCACATATTGCCACTTGCGCCAGCTTGCAGACAGATTGATCTTCCATTGTAATGACTGCTGCTGCACCAATGAGCGCGAAATCAATTGCCCCTCTCACCCTGTGTTTGACATAGGCGCTGCCGGTATTTTGTGGAAGGGGGGGGATATGTACCTCGGTGACTATTTCTTCAGGGATAAGAGAAAGAAAATCCTTGCCGTCGCCCGTATAAAGATCTTCAATCTTTCGGATTTTTTCTTCGCCAATACCTGCTACTTTCACACCGGCGCCCAGCACCATCAGGGCGGGAACCGTATCTGCCGAAAAGAGAGCATAACAACGGCGTGCACTCCTGACCACATGGCAGACATCTCCTCCCAGTTTGAGGCAGGCTTCTCTCGACTTTCGCCATGCATGGGACTGGTTGTAGAACCCGCACCGGGTGTTCAAACAGATATTTCCGCCGATGGTTGCCATTTGCCGAATGTGCGGCGAGGCAACCATGCCCGCGGCCTCAGCCAAAACAGGAAAGTGCTCCCGTATCAAAGGTGAGCTTTCGATGGTGTTCAGGGACGTGAGTGATCCTATTTGAATACCATCCCCACCATTGGCGTTTGTGACATAATCCAGGACTCCAACGGTTTTCAGATTGATGAGATATTCCGGAATCGTGATCCTTTGTTTCATAGAAACCAGGAGGTCGGTACCGCCCGCCAGGACCTTTGCGTTTTCCCGGTATTCACCGAGCATGGAGAGCAATTCATCCGATGTCCTGGGTGCCAAGTATTGAAATTTGGGTAAGCGCACGTCACTCCCCGTCAGCGAACTTCTGCATCACTCTTCAAATGCTTCTTTTCTTCGAATGCCTTGAGCACCTTTTCCGGAGTGATGGGCAGTTCCTTGATTCTGACCCCAACGGCATCCTCCACCGCATTGGCAATAGCGGCATTGACCGCATTGACCGGGGCATCCAGTCCTTTTGCGCCAAAGGGGCCGTCCGCATGTTCTGCTTCAACAATAAGGGATTGAATCTCCGGCATCTCCATGGAAGATGGAAGAGAATAATCCAGATATGTGGGATTCATCATCTGTCCATTGTTGAATGACGCCTCCTCGTAAAGGGCCTGGCCCAGACAATAAAGCGTGGATCCTTGGACCGATCCATGAACGATCTGCGGATTCAGGGGCTTACCGCAATCTATGGCCACCGTGAGACTAGGTACCTCAATCACACCCGTATCCGGGTCAATCTCCACCTCCGCGATGGTAGTGGCATAGCTGTAGGCCCCCACCATTTGTCCTGTAATCTGTCCCGCATACCAGTTCACAGGATCCAGGTGGGGCTGGTAGTTTCCTCTGCCCACCACGATACGGCCTTTCATAAGCCCTGCCACAATGGCATGCTTAAATGATATTCCCCTTCTGGGACTTCCTGTGACGTATATCTTTCCATCCCTGGAAATGAGGTCATCTATGTTCGCCTCCATTTCCTCGGCTGCTATTTCAAAGACCTGCTGTCTGGCATCGGCTGCAGCAGACTTCACGGCCATGGCGCTTGTCGTGGTGGATGACATGGAATGGGATCCGGGATCCGTTGGCGTCAGCAAGGTATCACCATTGACCAATCGGACATCCGCAAAGGGGACGCCCAATTCTTCGGCGGCAACGGAGACCAGCATGGTCTCATTGCCGCTGCCGTTATCCACGTTTCCGCTAAAAAGGGTTGCCCGCCCCTCCTCGTTGAATTTAACAATGGCGGCAGAAGCAGTGCGGTAGCCGTAATCAAAGGAATGGAAATAACTTCCGCACCCCACCCCGATTCCCTTGTAAGGGGATTGCTTTTCAAATTTTTTCTTCCACCTGGAGGCTTTTTCCGCTGCCAAGAGCGTTTCTGAAAAGGCACTGCTGGTAATGACACTTTTGTGAATATTGACATCCCCAGTCCTGGCCGCATTCTTGATCCGAAATTCTATGGGGTCCAATCCTAGATCTCTCGCAATCAAATCTATTTGGCTCTCAACGGCCCACTGAATCTGTTGCGCGCCGTTGCCACGCATGGCCCCCTTCGGGGGTTTGTTGGTGCAAACACGGTCACAATGGTATTGAAAGGCCTCAAGTCGCGGATACATGCCAAGGAGGCAGATGACGCCGCAGATATTAGTGATCGCACCTATACTGATGTAGGCCCCACCATCGGTAATGACATGAAACGCCATGGCCTTGATGGTCCCATCCTTCAAAGTGCCGCTCTTCAGGTCCATATGAAAGGCATGTTTCTGTCGCACACTGCCTGCATTGGTCTCCTCTCGAGAGAGAAACACCCTGACCGGCCGGTTTGTCTTTCTTGAAAGCATGGCCGCCACGAACTCTGCCTTGAGCATTTCCGACTGACTTCCGAAAGCGGCGCCAAGATAGGGACGGTGAAGCCGAATCTTGTGTTCGGGAATCTTCATGGTGCTGGAGAGCGTCTTCTGTTTGATAAAGGGGGATTGGTTGTTGACCCATACATCGACATACCCGGAAGGGTCGCAGGTGGCCACTGCCCCGTAGCACTCGGGGAGGCAATGGGTCAGGGCGGAAGTATCAAAATGATCTTCCCGAACATAATCAGATGTATCGAAGGCTTTTTGCACGTCGCCATATTCCAGTGCCGTGACCACGCTCTTGTTTCGGGGTATGTCCTCATGAAGCTGTGGGGCATCCTCCTGTATTGCTTCCAGGGGATCAAAGACAGGTGGAAGCACCTCGTAATCCACTTCGATGAGTTCCAGTGCCCTCTCTGCGGTGTCTTCGTCAACGGCCGCCACCGCCGCCACCTCATCCCCGATATATCGCACCCTGTCAATGGCCAGTGCATATTCATCCCTGGTGCGGGGAAATATGCCGTATCTTACACCCTTAGTGTCACGGTCTCCGGTAATGACCGCCTTAACCCCCGCCAGTATCTCAGCCCTGGTGGTATCGATATGTGCAATCCTGGCGTGTGGGTGGGGGCTTCTCAGAATCTTTCCGTGAAGCATTCGAGGGAAAGAAATATCGCCGACATACCTTGCAGAACCGGTCACTTTGGGGATCGCATCCACCCGCGGCACTGACTGGCCGACGATCGAATATTCATTTTCTTCCAATGGACTCCTCACTTGCATCCTGCTTCCATCTCCCACAGTATCCCTGAGCCGGGATCCTTGTCAAAAGTAGGTGAATGGTTTCCTTTACAAGCAGCGGTAAGTCTTAAAAGTTCTGGTCAAACATCGGAAATGCGTGAACGAACCTTAGTATGTGTTGGGCTGTCATTTAGTAAAGCGAAAAGTTAGGATATAGCAACTGTCATGCAAGACGTTTATTCGTAAAGAATTTTCATTTATATCTTAGGTAGTTAAGGGTTTAAATGATATTCACTATTTATGTTTTCCGAGTATTATTCGGGATATTCATCGCTTTGTCAAGGAAAAAATGCTTCCCAATTGTTTTCTAGAGGCTGGTTGGAGCATAATTGCCCGTGCAAAAGGCTTTATTTGCACTCGATTGTTAATTCCGACTCACAGACCATTTTTCTTTTTTATAAAACTCGACCACCTCAATGACCGGTGTATATAAGGATGATGAAATAATATTATTTGTTTTTTGCCGTTTAGCGTAACGGCATGATACGATAATCCTAGATTCATAGCCAATATTCGATCGGAATGACTACAAGCAACATCTCATGAGGAGAGTGACCCATGAAGATCGATGTAAAATCCGAAGAAGCCGTGGCCAGGGGCGCCGACAGATATGTGGTTGGCAATGTGGAGAGGTTTGACCAGAAGA
>JAFDIX010000909.1 GCA_019307805.1 Deltaproteobacteria bacterium
GCTAAGCTAATATAAATTTATGATAACAGAGAGTATTTTTCGAATAAGAACCTTGTGATATTTAAGGAACTCAGCCCCAAATTTTGTGGACTCGTACTTTCAGCTTACTTGCCAATACATCAAATATCAACGGGTTACAGATATCTTAAATCCTTTGGGGCTCGGAGTAAAGGTTTCATTTACAATACTCAATATTTTCGGGGTGGCCAGGACGATAGTTTGATAGCAGTAGTTGTTAGCTCTGCATTAAGTGCTTAGGACACAACATATGGAAGTTTTACGAATTGCTGTACTTCTGAGCTCGAAGTATAAGGGGTTGTTGATGATCCTATTCCCGTTTATCTCTGGCCTGACTCCATTCTCGCCAGGTGGCGTCCATGTTGATGGGCACCTTAATCTGTTCGCCGGCGGGTTTGCGCACCAGGGTTAACGAGCCAGTTGGGCAGGTGAACACGCACAGCCCGCAGCCGATGCAGCGGATGGGGTTCAGGACCACGTGGTCGTTCTCAAGAGTTAGAGCCTCTATCTGGCAGCGGTCCACACAGACCCCGCAGCCCTCGCAGGTTTCGGGATTAGCCTGAGCTCTAAAGGGGCTGGCCACCCGTTCTGAGGGCCTTGGATGGAGCTTTAGAGCAGTCAGAACCCCACAGCAGCAACCGCAGCAGCAGCAAATAAAAACGATGTCCTTGGAATTGTTGGGTTGGAGCACTAAGTTGGCTTCGTCGGCCCTAGTGAGGATCTCCATCACCCCGGCCTGATCGATGTAGCGTCCCAGGTCATTGCGAACATAATAGTCCGCCCAATCGCCGAACATGAGGCAGGTCTCCATAGGCGCATCGCAGCCAACACCCGCTATCTTGGCCTTCTGGCGGCAGATGCAAGGGGCTACTGCGAACTTCTCGTGGGCCTTGACCAGCTCCTCGGCCCGCTCATAAGTTAGCGTTTCCAGCTGAGGTTCGATGCTCCGCCCCACAGGAATAGTGCGCATCTGGGGGACGGGCTGCGGCCGCGCAACCTTACGCCTTGTGGAGGCATACTCGTTTAGATCCTGGACGAAGCCCTCATCCAGGTTATTCACCTGGAACTCATAGATACCGACCACCCATGGGACAGCGTGATAGAGGTTCGGACCACTTTCTGGTTCGATTGAAAAGATGAGCCCTTTGCGGGCCATCTTCCTGAGCCTTTGCTCCGCCTCGGCCAGATCGAGCCCGGCCCGGTTAGCGATAACATTGGCTTCCTCCCGATCCAAGGTCAGATGCACGGCCAGCTCCGCCTCTTCAGGGGTGAACAACCTTTTGAGCAACCGCAATTCCACACCGCTGTCGCTAGGCGGAAACCCCCCGGGTAGCTTGTCTAGATGGTGCGCTAATTTCTCGTAGTTGGCTGTTTCCATGATGTCCTCCTATGCCGCTGGGCTTGTGACCGCCCTAATAATAATATGATTGCTGGAGGTCAAGGAAAAAGGCTCTTGAATCGCCCTAAATCTTCGCCTTTTCCTACGCACAAACCATTCACCTTGAATTCCTGTATTTTGTGGTATCTGGCGGCATTTTCACTTCTAAGGTTTCGATACTTCAGTCCAAGAGCACTCCAGTATACCCCTGATAATCAAAATCCTTGTGATTGCAGATATCTTGTCAATACACCAAATATCAACGGGTTACAGACATCTTAAATCCTTTGGGCCTCGGAGTAAAGGTTTCTTTTACTATACCTGACATTTTTGGGTTAAGCAGGGCGATAGGCTAATAGCGGTAGCTTGTATTCCGACCGGACCCCAGAATTATCGTAGTCTATACTTTTAGGGCACCGGATTTTGTTATGATTACAATCAGAATATTTAAAATGTAGGAATTTCAAAATCAGATACATGCAATCGCTAGGTTACGGGTTTCTGAAAGTATCGACCCGAAGACACTGCCAGATACGACAACATTTTGGGCCATGGAGTCCCTTTTCAAAAAGATCCTTAAGCACTTGGGTTTGTGAGATTTCAAAGCCAGACCACCTCCCAGAGCCATAGTGGCAGCAAAGAACCCAGAAGACCACTTCGACTACTTAACCTCCCAGCTCCCCGTGTCTGATCAGAAAGCCAAGGTGAGAACGCTCGATCAAACAGTCTTTTAAAAATTATCCAAAATGGGAACTTCTACCTATACATAAATGGGTAGTTCCGCGGATTGAATTCATAAAGGATTGGGATATGTTAGTTATGAAAAGTGAAAAGCAAAGTAATCCTCCTGACACCACCATTAACGTGTAAGAAACGGCCCAATTGGATAACTAACAAACAGCCCCACTTACGTGTAAGAAACGGCCCAATTGGATAACTAACAAACAGCCCCACTTTTTATTCAAAATTAGACAGTCGTAGCCTCTTATCCTCTACCAACTTTAGCCGCTGAGCCCCGGCTTTTTGCTCGGGGCCACAACTAAATTCCTTTGGATTTTCTTCGGACATAATTTCTGGGTAGATCGATGAACTGAAATCAACAACCCAGTTAGGTAGCTTTAGCTGTGAACGAGCACACCGTAATTAGGAGGAAATAATATATTAGCATCACTGATGATTCTGTCTATTCATTTACCCATAGACTGGCATTGGTTAGCTGGCATTATCAACCAATCTGATGGTTTAGGAGGCCAAAATGAAAAGGTTCTCGCTTCTTTTA
>JAFDIX010000910.1 GCA_019307805.1 Deltaproteobacteria bacterium
CCGGTTCAGGAAGGCTTTCTATTTCAGGGAAAAATGCCTTGACAGGGGGAATCGGTTCTTCGAACGTGGGGGGACACTTCGCACCGGAACTAAAATATGCAGGATTCGACGCGATCATCGTGGAGGGAAAGAGCTCAGACCTCGTTTACCTTGTCATTCAAGACGGAAAGGCAACATTAATCAACGCCGGTCACCTAACGGGAAAGACCACATGGGAAACAGAGGACGAACTCCGAAAGAGACATGGAAGGTCTGCAAGGGTTCTTTCCATAGGCCCTGCCGGGGAGAATTTGGCCTTGGTTGCCTGTATGATCGTTGACCGGGTTCGGGCCGCCGGTCGATGCGGATTCGCCGCTATCATGGGCAGTAAAAACCTGAAAGCCATTGCTGTACAGGGCAGCAAACCAATCCGAATTGCCCATCCTGAAAGGTTCCTATTTCAGGTAGAAAAAACGAAGTCTCAAATATTCTCTACCAAGACCATTGGTCGATTAAGGACGCAGGGGACCTGTGGCGGGGCTCCTCGGGCCAATATTGCCTGCACAATTCCTGTACGGAACTTTCAGGACGACCACTTGGACGAAGAAGAAATGGAAAAGGTCGGCACTGCCGTTTTTCATGATTCCCACAGGGTGCGCAATATGTCCTGCATGGGGTGCTTCTATCAATGTACCTTTCTCTATGAAGTAAAGGAGGGCCATTATGCACCCCTTCTCGTCGAAGGCTTCCATCAGAACCTTCTGTGGGATTTTGCAGGAAAACTAGAGATCACCCATCCCCCTGCCCTTATCGCCATTCAAGCCCTGTGCTCCAAATACGGAATGGACATCGATAGTACATCCGGAGCCATTTCATTTGCGTTCGAGCTTTTCGAAAAAGGCCTCATCAACGAGAAAGATACAGATGGGTTAAAGCTGGTCTGGGGGGATCACAAAGTCGTTGTAAAACTCATTGAAAAGATGGCCTTTGGAGAAGGCGTTGGGGCCACGCTAAATCAGGGCGCCTTTCGAGCGGCAAAAGCCTTTGGACGAGGAACTGAAAAATATGCCATGCATATCAAAGGCCAGGACCTTGCGGAGGCCATCCGGGCAGACAAGGGGTGGGCCTTAGGCATAGTGGTTGCTCCAAGAGGAGGCGGACATCTCAACGGGGCAACCATGACGGGGATGATGAGAATCCCCGAGGAAAAGTCGATGTCGATTTTCGGAACCCCATACGGAGGAGAACAGGAGACCTACAGGGGAAAAGCGCAGGTTGTTTACTATTATGAGCTTTTGAAGGGGGCGGTAGACACAGTGGGGCTATGCTATTTTACCTCCAAATGGGTGGATATCGACTTCTTGGGCCCCGATGAATATGCAGAACTTCTCAGCGCCGCGACAGGAGAATCATTTTCAGGCGATGATCTCATGTTATTGGGCCGCAAGGTCCATAACATCGAGAAGGCATTCAACACGCTTCATGCAGGCTTTGGAGTGAAAGACGATCAACCTCCTGAAAGATTTTTTGTCGAACCCGTTAAGAGTGGGAAGTATAAAGGCGCCAAATTCAGTCACCGCCAATGGCAAGACATGCTGGAAGAATACTATCTTCTCCACGGATGGAATGCGAGAAACGGACTTCAAACCGAGGACACTTTACATGATCTGGGACTTGATTCGGTATCGGAGAGACTGAGGCAAGAGGGTAAACTCTCTTAATCACCGGGGGTATCTAAGGTAAATGGGAAGAAATCAGAGAATTTCTACAGATGTTGAGAAGTGCAATGGATGCAGATCCTGTGAGCTATCCTGTTCATTCTCCCTGACCAAGACCTTTGACCCTTCAAAATCACGCATAAAAGTCTACCTGAATGGGCAGGACGGTACGGTAGAGATATTTTTTTCTCCAAGCTGCGACGGATGCCCTGGAGAAAAGGTGCCCATGTGCGTAAGGTTTTGTAGTTCTGGGTGCCTGAGCATGTGAAATTTTCCCAGGGCCCTTTCTCCTGCCCGGCGTACCGCTGGACCTTTTCCCTATGGTCTTTGTGGCCATCCTCACCTCTCTCCCATCAATAATCACCCCCACCTAATCTCCCCCATCAAAGG
>JAFDIX010000182.1 GCA_019307805.1 Deltaproteobacteria bacterium
AGGACCGGGGTATTTCCTATCCCTTGACTTTTTTCCACGTTTATTTAATAAAACCCCATTACATTTGCGAGAGTTTGCCTGTCATAAAGAAATCACTCAAAAATACGAATTACACAGCAAAGCAAATATCCTGAATCCATTTACCCCATAAACCATGCCCATAGAATTCAGCAAACTGGTAGAAAAACTCCAGAGAGCCGCAGAAGATGTGGACTCCGAAAAGGGTGCGAAAGATCAGGGAAAGGCGCTGATCGTGCTCACGGGGCTCAATGCGACCAGCAAGGAAGCCTTGTTGGACAGGGCACTGGTGATTGAAGCATTTCCTTTTACTATCGGCAGATTTTCGCCCCAACAGCCCTTTGCGTCCATGAAACCTGACCTGGTTATTTCCGATTCCAGGACTACGCCACTTTCCGAGAAGCATCTGACTCTGGTGCAAAAACAGGGCCGGATTATTCTGGGAGATGCGAATACTCCCACCGGTTCCCTGGTGAACGACCACCTGATCGGTAAGAACGTGGGGGGGAAGGGGAAGGTGGGACTCAGAGAGGGGACGTACAAACTGACACTGGGCGGTCGCGGTTCCCCTTTTGTGTTCCGACTTCAGGTAAAGGCGGGTAATGGTGTTGTCCCGCTGGATAGTTGTACCGGATTCGGTAAATCCCCGGTCCCGGTTGGCGCTCCCTATATCCGGCTCTGCCATTACACACAACACATGCTCACCTCCTGGCGTTATGATGTCCGGGACCGCATATATGGCGTTCTGGAAATTGTTGGAAGTCTTCCCGGGGAGGGTGACGCAATAGAGAGGCTCTACAGTTATTCCGCGCACCCCAAGACATTTTCGGATGTCATTGTGGCCCACTCGGTCAACACGGCCATCTATGTTTTGAAATTACTTAAAACCCTGGGTGCCGGCAAAAAAGATGCAATGGTCATAGGGTCCAGTGCATTGCTCCATGATATAGGTTTGTATGAGGTCCCCAATGAGATTCTTTACAAGAGGACCTTTACTCCGACAGAGTACAAATTGCTCAAAAAGCACCCTGTCGTCAGTCATGATATGCTCTCAAGGTCCGATGATGACCACAAAATCATTCCCGCCATAGCGCTCACCCATCATGAAAGGGCGGATGGGAGTGGGTACCCCAGGGGGTTGAAAGGTGTTTCCGAAATTGCGGAGTTCGTTGCAATGGCGGATTTTTTTGAGGCACTCACCCATGTGCGCCCCCAACGCGGTCTGATGACGCCCCACCAGGGTGTGAAGATGCTCCTGGAACTAAAGAAGGGAAAGTTCAGCCCCGGGGCACTCAAGGCCTTTGTTGACGGCTTTTCCCTTTTCCCGGTGGGCAGCGTGGTCCAACTGAGCTCGGGAGAGGTGGGCTGCATCGTAAAGACCCATATCCAATATCCCCTCAGACCCGTGGTAAGGATTCTCGTGGACAGGGCAGGGCGATCCGTTGAGGGGGGGAGGGAAATCGATCTCCTGGAGGATAACCTGCGTGCCATCACAAAGGACATTTCTGATCAGCTCACTAAGGATCCACCATCCGTAAATACCCTGGCCCCTGATTTCGATTTACACTAGTTATTTTTAATCTTAGGCTATAGAGACGTTTTGAAAAGCAACCACCAGCCCAGCCCTCTGCAATGATGGGGAGGACTGGGTAGAGCATATTGATTGTTACATTTTTTGAAGGAGGTAAATTGGGTATGGCAAGAATTGCTATTTTCCTCTCAGAAGGCCCTTGGCAATCGGAGAATTGCGAGATTTTCGCATCCTTGGCAGAGGCAGCCCTGGATAAAGGGCATGAGGTCGAGGGATTTTTTTATATGGACGGTGTTTACAATGCGATCAAGCACCAGACATTCCCAGGCGGTGTGACGGTTCCGGTGGAAAGAATGAAGCGACTGGTTGAGAAGGGGGCCAAGATCTGCGCTTGCGGACTCAGCGCAAATGCCAGGGGTCTGGAATACGGTAAGGAGTTTATTGAAGGGATCTCTGTGGGCGGTCTTCCTGATATGTCGGAGATGGTCAGCGAAGCAGACGCCTTTATCACGCTTTAAATGAGAACCTGTACTGTGAAGCACTAAGGAGAAATCACCATGGGACAGAAAAAAGTTTTGATCCATTTTTCAAAGCCGCCATTTGGGACTGCTTTTTATAACGAAGGGCTGCGGGCCGCCCTGGGGGTCACTGCTGGCGTTGAGGACAATATTCCTACTATTCTGTTTCAAGCAGACAGTGTTTTCTATTGCCTGAAGCAAGTAGACAGGACGAATACCAAGCCCTATTTTGACCTTTTCAAAGCGTATGAAACAAAATTCTATGCCGTCAAAGAGGACCTGGACGAACGCGAAATTTCCGAAGCAGACCTCGCCGATGACATCGCGGTCATTCCCAGGGAACAGGCCTTGGCTTTGTTTTACGAAAATGACTTTAGTATGGATTTCTAGGAGGCATGGGATGCTTTATTTGCTGGGTGACAAAGTAACGGGTGTACAGGGCCTGAAGTATGCCCAAATGGATGCGGAAGCCATTGTTGTCTTGATAAAGGACGGGGTTTACCTGGATATAGCTCCGGTGCAGGATAAAAAGATATATGCCATGGATGACGATGTCAAAGGACGCGGTATGGAAGAGCGCCTCAAAGACCGGGCAGAAATCATCGGTTATGAACAACTGGTCGACCTGGTTCTAGAAAACAAGGTCGCCAATTTTGCATAAGGCCCCCTTTTTATTTTGTCTATAAAACCTGTTCCTTTGGGCCAGGTCAAAGAGCGGATTCCGGGGGAGTCATGCCTCATCTCAGAGTCAATGGTGTCACGCTATTCTATGAGGAAATGGGCTCAGGGCCTGAGACCATCATTTTCTCTCATAGCTACCTGCTAAGCGGCGTCCATTTCAATCCCCAGATGCAGGCCCTGAGGGACCGCTATCGCTGTATTGCCTTTGATCATCGAGGACATGGCAGGAGTGAGACGACTGTAAATGGCTATGATATGGAAAACCTGTATCAGGATGCTGTCGCATTTATCGAGGGGATGAACTGTGGCCCCTGCCATTTTGTGGGGCTTAGCACAGGGGGATTCATCGGCATGCGTCTCGGAATTCGCAGGCCCGATTTGCTCACCTCCCTTGTCCTGATGGACACTTCCCCGGATGGTGAACCCCAAGAGGCACTGGGCCGTTACAAACTGCTTATTATGGTGATCCGGTTGCTGGGCTGGTGGCCGGTGATAGGCAGGTTGTTGCCCTTGTTTTTTGGAAAGAAGTTCCTCAATGATCCGGACAGGCGTGAGGAGGTAAAGGAATGGAAGGCGCAAATCGTTAGAAATGACAGGGCCGCTGTACGCAAGTTCGGGGAGGGCATATTTGCCAGGGAGAGCGTTTACAATGATCTCTCAAAAATTACAACACCCACCCTGGTGATTGCCGGAGAGGGGGATATGCCAACACCGGTTTCCAAGGCAAGGCGAATCGCGGACGGTATCCCCGGCGCCGGGCTGGTGATTATTCCAAATGCCGGACACATCTGCACCATAGAGGAACCCCGGGCGGTCACCAGTGCCATAGAGGACTTCCTCGCCTCCTAGCCCCCGCCTGCCACGGCAACCCTATTCCCTTTCCACAATGGTGACATCTCACGGAGCCTATCAATAATCCTTGACTTTTTTGGGTCCCTATTCAATAAGAAGGCCAGTTAGACTAAAAAAGGCTTATTTTTTTCAGTTCTTTTTTTCGGGAATAGTTGGGCGCCTGTTCGCTTTGAACAACACCCCAGGGCCTGGTTGGAGATATGGTAATCACAAGGAGATGAGCATGGAAATGGCAGTTTTCGCGATAATTTTAGGAATAATACTTGGTATTGCCGGCTCCCTCGTGATGAGGAGGGCATTTCAAAGGAAGGAATCGAGCGGTAAAGCACAGGAACACCAAATCTATTCCTTTGTGGAGAACATGAAATCCGTTGGTGAACTGGTGGTCTTTAAGGCTTTTACCAAAGAGATCGTAACCACGGCTGAGAATTGGCTGGGCAAGGTGGGAAAGAAGTATTTGACGTGGCTTATGTCCAACATGAAGATGGCCATGGTTTTTCAATTTGAAATCAACTTTTGGTATGATCTGAGAAGTCCTGATTTTATCGTAACGCAAGCAGGTGACGGCAGGTTCTATGTCACTATGCCGGAATGTCTTTATAACATCAATATCAAGGATATCAGCTTCTATGATGAACAGAGCGCCAAGTTTCTGGATTGGCTCTTGCCACCCCTTATCAGCAGGGTTTTCGCCAAGGATTTCAGCGAAGAGGATAAAAACAGATTAAAGGATGAGGCAAAATTGCAGGCATCCTCCATGGCAGACCAACTGATCAAACAGTTGAGCTCGGAGATTGAAGTATCTGCAAGGCAGACCATGGAGATGCTGGCAAAGAGTTTCGGCGCAAAATCAGTGTCCCTGGATTTCAGCAAGTCCAGGTTGTTGGAAAAGGGGGTGACCGATTTTTCCCAAGCCCAAGCCGCTGACACGGTCCAGTAAGGGTGAATGACTTTATTCGAATCCCTTGTTAATGAAGCCCTGTTGCTGCGGCAAACCGGTGTTCCCTGTATTGAGGTGAGCCGGGAATTGGCCGCACTGTATAAGGGCAGGGATGATGGGAAGACCGTTTTCGAGGCCCTGGGTGATCCCTTTTTTCCTCTCAGCCTGTATAAAAGATACCATCTCAGCGATGCCAACGAGAAGGGACGGACGCTGGAAAAGGCTGCCCGAGACCTGCTTCTCCTGAGCCGCATGTTACTTCGTATTCGCAGGGATATCGGTCGATACTTTGATCCCAATAGCGTGACCTGTGTTGATCTGGGGGGAGATGCTTCTCAGGGGGTACCCGAGGATCAGTGGTGTACCTTCTGCGGTGAATGCTGTCAGTTGAAAGGGGCCATCCCGGACCCCCCGGATGATATTCGGTACCCGGGCTACTGGTACAGCTACATAGCAGGGGACAGCCCCCTGCGCCAGAACTTCTGTCCGTTTCTTTTTGAATTGCCTGTCCAAGGGCTGTTTTTCTGTGCCATTCACAACATCAAACCGCGCACATGCCTTGCCTATGGTGAAGAGAACTGTCGGGAAAAACACCCGGGAAAGGCGCGATAATGGTCTGAAGTGCAATATGATGCCTGAATTGTCAAATAAGATTGAGAGGAGAAATCGGGATGCAAAAGCATGATATTGATACGCCGGCCCTGTTAGTAGACCTGGATATCATGGAACGGAATATCAATACATTGGCAGACTTTTTTGCGGATAAGGAGGGCACAACCTTCCGACCCCATTATAAGACACCAAAATCCCCTTTTATTGCGGCAAAGCAAATCGCCTCGGGTGCCGTTGGGATTAGCTGCCAAAAGGTTGCTGAGGCGGAGACCCTTATCACCGCAGGCATTACCGATGTACTCATCACCAATGAGGTCGTGGGCGCCTACAAGATCGGGAAGCTCGTCAGCCTTCGGAGGCATGCGCCGGGACTCATGGTCTGCGTGGATCATATCCTTCCTGCAACAGAGCTCTCGGAAGAGGCCCTGAGGCAGGGCTTAAGAATGTCTGTTCTGGTCGATGTGAACGTTGGGCAGAACAGATGCGGTGTGGAGCCCGGGGAAACAGCCGCGGCCTTTGCAAAGGAAATATCAAAGCTCAAGGGATTGGAATTGAAAGGATTTCAGTGTTACCACGGCATCCTCCAGGTCTGGGATCAGAAAAACGGGATGGAAGAAAAGATGAAAGAGATCGAGCGGTGTAATGCCCTGATCGTCGGTACCAGGGATGCAATGGGGGCAGAGGGATTGAGTACGGAAATTATTTCCGGCGCGGGTACCGGGACCTACAGGTGGCAGTATCCGGTCATGACTGAAGTACAGGCCGGTTCCTATGTTCTCATGGACTGGAATTACCACATAAGTGCGCCTGAATTTGACAGGGCCCTCACCATATTCACCACCGTGGTCAGCACACCTTCCAGGGAGCGGGTCGTAGTAGACGCGGGATACAAAACTGCCTCCACTGATGCAGGCATGCCCATTTTAAAGGGGATCAAGGGGTATGATTATGCAAGCGCAGGAGATGAACATGGTATCCTGACACCAACAAATCCTGACAGAGAAATTAAAATTGGTGAAAAACTGGAACTCTATCCGAGTCATTGCGATACGACCATTAACCTGTTTGACCAGTACTACGGCATCAGGGGGGACGAGGTGGAAGTGGTCTGGCCTATTGCCGGAAGGGGAAAATCGCAATAGCCTATGGCCTTTAGGATATATTAACAGCCTTTAAAAGGTGAAAGGGGGATAGAAAATGGGCTATTCCATATTTGATGAAACCATGGTGGATATGGCCTGGCCTGACATCGAGAAGGCAGCCAGGGACAAGGCCATTGTCATCCTCCCCATCGGTGTCATTGAGGAGCATGGACCACATATGGGGCTGGGGGTGGATGCCTACTGCAGTTATCTTGTCAGCAAATTGACGAGAGAAGGGCTTGAGCAGCGGGGTGTCAAGACCCTTATAGCGCCCCCTTTCTACTGGGGTATCAATTATGCTACGGGTTCCTTTCCAGGCTCTTTCACAGTTCGAAGGGAGACCATGAAGGCCATGCTCTACGACATCCTCTCATGTCTGATACGGTGGGGTTTTGAGAATGTGTTCATCATCAACTGGCATGGGGACCATCATCATAATATGGTCATTATCGAGTCCCTTCGCGAGGCGCGCACAGAGACAGGCATTCGGGCCTATTTCATCCTGAGGGCCTTGGATGCAAGGCGCTTCAACTTGAGCGGCAAAGAACCCCATGTAATCGTGCAAAAGGATACCCGGTCCCCCGGGCCGTCCTCGAAATATTTTGAGATTCATGCCGACTCCCTGGAGACAGGAATCATGCAGCAATATTTCCCCAAGCAGGTCAACACAAAATTGAGCAAGAAACTCAAGTCCACGGATCTCACACGCAAGGACCTCATGCTATGGAGGCAGGGCTGGAGTGACGCCAAAAAACTTACCCCTGACGGCTACTTCGGGGATCCCGCCGGCTTCGATCCTCCTCAAGCAAAAAAATTCATACAAAGGCATGCAGGGGATATCGCCGATCTCATAGAAAAATACCTCAAGGGGGAGTACAAGCCTCCGGCGCTGGAGTGAGTCTCACTCCCGCATAGCGGAAGGCATCAGGTAACCCCCTCGAAGGGGGTGCTTTAAAACATTTACAATCCAAATCCGAATATTAAAGCGCGAAATTGATCTGCCGGAAGACGGAAAACAGGATATGGGAAGGATCTTTAGAGGGAAGACTGTTGTAATCACCGGTGGCGCAGGTGGCCTGGGCCGTGCCTTTGGGCATCGGTTTGCACAGGCCGGGGCCAGAGTGGCCCTTCTGGACCTCAATGGCAAAGGGGTGGAGGAACAGGCAGCACAATGGGGAGCCGAGGGTGTGGAATGTATCGGAATAGCGTGTGACGTTACCCGGGAACCTGCATGCCGCGGAGCCTTGGCCACAGTGATGGATCGATTCGGCGGTGTAGATGTTTTGATCAACAATGCGGGCATTACCCATAGAAGTGCATTTGCGGACACCCGGCCGGGCGTATTTCAACAGGTCATGAACGTCAATTTTTTCGGTGCCCTCTATTGTACCCAGGCAGCACTGCCCTCACTCATGGAGAGGGATGGCCTGATCATGGTCATCAGCTCGGTTGCAGGCTTCGCCCCGCTGCTTGGTCGTTCGGGATATGCGGCAAGCAAGCATGCCCTCCACGGACTCTTTGAGACCCTCAGGACAGAGCTTCAAAAAACCGGTGTTGACGTTATGATGGTTTGCCCCGGCTATACAGCCACCAATATCAGCATCAGCGCCCTCGATGGTGATGGCACTATTACGAAACATCCCCAGTCACGGGTGGGTAAAATGGCAAGACCCGCGGAAGTGGCTGATGCGGTTTTTCTGGGAGCTGAAAAAGGCCGGCGAATAATGGTGCTGACACCGACAGGAGTCATTGCGAGGTATTTGTGCAGAATCTGGCCGGCCCTCTATGACCGGCTGATGATTCGTTCCCTGGGCGGAGAATTGGAAAGATAGTGGCCCTGGAAGATAACAGAAAGCCCTTGATTTTCTATGGCTGGGTGGTCACCGGGGCTGGACTTGTCATAGCGATTATCGGCCTCGGTACCCGATATTCCTATGGTGTTTTCATTAAATCCCTTGAAGCTGAATTCGCTGTCACCAGGGCATCTACCTCCCTTATTTTCTCCGTTTACATGCTCCTTTGCTGCGTACTGGCTGTCCTGGGAGGCTGGGCCCTTGACAGGTACGGGCCCAGGAAGGTGGGCGTTGCCATGGGGTGCTTCAGCGGCATGGCGTTGCTGGCGACCAGCCAGTGCACTTCGATGTGGCAGGTCTTCCTGAGCTACAGCCTGTTGTTATCCCTGGGGACAGGCCCCATTTATACGGTCGTTAATTCGACTGCTTCCAGGTGGTTTGACAAGAAGAGGGGTCTTGCCGTTGGAATTACTACGGCAGGCGGAGGGGCGGGTGCAATTCTCATTGCACCGCTGGCCACCTATCTCATCGTCAGTTACGGCTGGCGTCATTCTCTGATCATTCTTGGAATCGTGGCCGGGGTTGTCATGGTTGCCATGTCCCTTCTGATGATAAAGGACCCTGCTGACATGGGGCTTTTTCCGGATGGTTCCGGGCCTGTCCAGTCGAGAACGGGTTCCGGGGAACAGGGCATTGGAAGGGGAGGGGATGATTTTTCATTTTGGCAGGCGTTCAAAACGAACCAGTTCTGGCTTCTGGGCGCCACCTGGGTCTTCCTCTCCCTGAGCATTCACATGGTATTCGTTCACGTGGTGCCCTATGCAGTAGACACCGGCATTTCCCCCATGAAGGCAGCCGTTATTCTGGGTCTTATAGGGGCCTCAAACATCCCGGGACGAATCGTTGTGGGGCAGGTCTCAGATGCCATAGGAAGAAAGACCCTGGCCGTTTCAACGGCCTTTGCCCAGTTCGGTTCCTTGGTTTGGCTCATGTGGGCAGGGGACCTATGGAGTCTCTATGTCTTCGGAATCGTCTTCGGATTCCTGTTTGGTGGCTCCAGCACTATGGTGACGGTGATCATAGGGGATATTTTCGGGACCAAAAACATCGGGACCATCATGGGGGTTTTGTCCGGCGGTTGGGCAATCGGTGCCGCTGTCGGTCCTGCAATAGGAGGGTATATCTTTGATGCAAGCGGTAGTTATTTTTGGGCATTCGGTGCAGGGGCGGCGGCGTCACTGATAGCGACCTTCACTGTAGTCCCTATCAAAAGGACGGTGTAAAAATACAGAATATTCATGTTGGGAAGGGGAGAAGAATATGGGAAATGAAGAGAAAAAGGGTAGCGTTTTAGTGGGGCTTATCTGGATGATTCTCCTTTCTGTCCTGTTATGCTGGTTGGCCTTTGTGGGTCCCCTGCTTGCAGGGCTTGTGGGCGGGAAGAAGGCGGGCGGGGTGGGCAAAGCTCTGCTTGCCGCTCTTCTGCCCGCCATTTTGTTCGGAGCGGTATTGTTTGCATTGGCTACGACCATGACCGGTCTGCCGGTTATCGGCGCAGTGGCCGCGGGTGGAGGGTTTATCCTGGCTGTTTCACAGGTAGGCCC
>JAFDIX010000183.1 GCA_019307805.1 Deltaproteobacteria bacterium
GCTCTCAAACTATTTTAAAGCCCTCAAGGGGGGTGACACGCTTTGCCTTCTTTGTCCGAGAGGCTGTCATATAGCCGTCGGGGAGAGGGGATATTGCAGGGTGCGGGAGAATCGGGGCGGTAGACTTTTCAGCCTGGTCTATGGGAATCCCTGCGCCATTCACCTGGACCCGATCGAAAAAAAGCCCTTCTTTCACGTGCTCCCCGGGACCAGATCCCTTTCCATAGCCACGGCAGGGTGCAATTTTGAATGCAAGTTCTGTCAGAACTGGGAGATCGCGTTTGCTTCTCCGGAAGATGTCTTCAGCCATGATGTGGGTCCTGAGCAAATGGCCAAAAGGGCCAAGGCCATGGGGGCACGATCCATGGCATATACCTATGTGGAACCCACCATATTCTACGAGTACATGCTGGATGTTGCTCAGGCTGCAAAGGTTAAAGGCCTCTTGAATGTCATCCACTCCAATGGCTTTATCAACAAAGAACCTCTTGAGAACCTGTGTGGAGTGCTGGATGCGGCTCAGATCGATCTCGTGCGATGGGGAATTGGCTCCCGTGCTGGAAAGTCTCAAGGTTTTGAAGCAGCGCAAGGTCCACCTGGAGATCACAAATCTCATCATTCCTACCAAGAATGACGGCATGACACAGATTCGGGAAATGTGCCTCTGGGTGAAAAGAGAACTGGGTTCAGATACCCCTGTACATTTTTCAAGGTTCTATCCCCTGTTCAGGCTCAAGCGGCTTCCTCCCACCCCGGTTCGCACCCTGGAAGAGGCGCATGCCGTGGCCATGTCCGTCGGCCTTGAATATGTGTACATAGCCAATGTGCCTAGCCACGAAGCGGCAAACACCTTCTGCCCCAAATGCGGGAAAATGGTGATTCAGCGCACGGGATATATGATTGGTGAGATGCATCTGGAGGGAGGTCGGTGTGAGTATTGCGGAAAACCGATCCCCGGGATCTGGGCATGAAACAGGTTTTTCAAGAATTCTGTGTCGCGTTTTGATAGATACTCCTCCTCCTAGTGCGGTGTCCCAGAAAGATCAATAAAATTGGCGATAAAGGTTTCATCTGCATCGCCATAGGTCTCAAGGAAATAACATTGTTAAAAAAATTTCTGGGACACGATATGAGGAGTGTGAAAGAAAGCTTATCCTCTGCGGGACTGTTTATAGAAGTCCCGAACCCGCACCGAGTGAGGATCCAGATTGGTCAATCCCGCTTCTTCAGCCCATTCCATGGCCTCCAAAAATTCTTCCACGGTGATTCCACGGCCGATCTTCGGGAATTCGTAGGCCTTGTACTCCACCCGGTATTGGGGCATGATGTTGATGTAGGTGGATTTGGGGAGGTTTTTGGCGACCCACTGGACAAATTGTGCTGTCCCCGCCACCCTGTTAGGCATGACCAGATGCCGGATCATGACCCCTCGAAGGGCGATACCTCTTTTGTCTGTAACATGTTCTCCCACCTGCCGGTTCATTTCAATGATCGCACCCTTTGCCTTTTCAGGATAGTCCGATGCCCCGGAGGAGTACCTGGCCGACATCTTGGGATCCATATACTTCAAGTCCGGCAGATAGATGTCCACGATACCGTCCAGCAGTTTCACGATTTCGGGCCGTTCATATCCGCTGGTGTTGTATACCAGGGGGATACGAAGGCCCTTCCTGGCAGCCATTCGGGTGGCATTGAGAATGTGGGGCATGACATGGGTAGGGGTCACCAGGTTGATGTTGTGGCATCCAATCCCCTGAAGGTAGAGCATCATTCCAGCGAGATCCTGATCCCGAAGCTCCTCACCTTTCCCTTCGTGGGCGATGGGCCAGTTCTGGCAGAAGATACAACGGAGATTGCAGTTGGAAAAGAAAATGGTGCCGGAACCATGTTCTCCGACCAGTGATATTTCTTCACCAAAATGGGGTTGGGCACTGAAAACCATCAGCTTGGAGGGCGCCCTGCAAAAACCCACTTCACCCTTGAGTCGGTTTACCCCGCAGTGCCTGGGGCAGAGATGACAGTCCTCGAGGATGGAAAAGGCCTGTTTGATCCTTGGGGCCAGCTTTCCCTCGGCCTCCAGTTCGAGGTAGCCAGGGCGCCAGCGTTCCCTTTTGACCGTCTTGGCATAGAGGTGCCCGGGGGAGAGTAGCAACACACCGCCCATGAGGAGAGAATGCCTGATGAAATCCCGGCGGGAAATTTCCATATAATGGGCCCCCTGGGGGTTAGGGTGAGGTGGTAAAGAATATTTTCCTAAACAGGACACTTCCTGTCAAGCCGAAAGGGTTTACTCAGCATTACAGGGAATAGCACAGGCAACTGCGGTTTTAAAAAATTCACATACAGGGGGAGAAACAACGTTATTGCGTTAAAGAATCATGGAATTATATTTAAAAAGGCATCTTGGCATTGCGAAGAAGGCTCTCATATAATCTCTAAGGTCATAATATTTGGGCACATTTTATGAGAAAACCAAGATTTGTTGAGATTTTCTTTGTTTTTCTATTTTTCAAGAGATTTCTTTCACAAGATATGGTAATACTACGCATTTTGCGCGTTTAGGAACAGAAGAGGGTGGAAAGAGAAATAGATCTTTCAGGGATTGTAATCATCGTTGGGAACTATGGGAGCGGAAAAACCGAGGTTTCCATCAATCTTGCGGTAGAGAGAAAACGGGCCGGTCTGGCCGTTCGAATCGCCGACCTGGACCTGGTCAACCCCTACTTTAGAACCAGGGAGGCAAAGGATACCCTGGCATCTTTGGGGATTGAGGTGGTGTTGCCCCCGGAGGAATACCTGCAGGCGGACCTTCCTATCCTGAGCCCCGTTGTAGCCGGAATGATACGTCAGCCCGAACAACTCACTCTCCTGGATGTGGGGGGGAATGATGTGGGCGCCAGGGTGCTCGCCGCGCTTGGTGATGCGTTGAAAGGACAGTCCGTTCAAATGCTGCAGGTGGTGAATCCACTCCGTCCCGGAACGAGCACGGTAAAAGGCTGTCTGGAAATGCAGCGGTCCATTGAGAAAATGGCCGGATTGCCCATGAGCGGCTACGTGGGCAACGCCAATCTGATCGATGAAACCACGGTGAAGGATATCTATGAGGGATACGAATTTGTCAAAAACCTCTCGGACAAAAGCGGACTGCCCCTGGAATTCATCACTAT
Organism: Deltaproteobacteria bacterium; assembly: GCA_019307805.1. Classification (GTDB taxonomy): domain Bacteria; phylum Desulfobacterota; class DSM-4660; order Desulfatiglandales; family HGW-15; genus JAFDIX01. Next base: position 3,168 of record JAFDIX010000183.1, read on the forward strand.
ACCCAGGGAGATATTGCCGAAAACGGATCTCGGCCAATTCGGATGCCCTGTTCTGCCGATAGATCGACAACTGGTTCCACCCTGGAAAAAGGCGCTGCCGTTTAAATAAAATGAGCATTACCAAATCCTACAGGAGTGAATTGCATGGCTTATCAACATCATATTGACAAAGACAGATGTAAAGGTTGCGGTCTCTGTGTGATCGTTTGCCCCAAGAACGTCCTGGAAATGTCCAGTGAAGTCAGCGCAAAGGGATATTTCCCTGCCTTTCAGGCGCGTCCCGAGGACTGCATATACTGCGCCATGTGTTGCACCATGTGTCCGGATGTTGCCATTACCATCACCGAAGACGTTCAAGAGGCGGCAGCCCAGAATTAGATGGAGGAATAGTATGGGTAAAGTATTGATGAAAGGCAATGAAGCCATCGGAGAAGCAGCTATTCGGGCCGGGTGTTTAAATTACTTCGCCTATCCCATTACGCCCCAATCCGAGGTCGCGGAATATCTCTCCAAACGAATGGTGGAAGAGGGCGGGATGTTTCTTCAGGGGGAAAGTGAGGTCGCGGTATCCTATATGCTTTTGGGCGCTGCAGCTGCCGGAGAAAGGGTTTTTACCACCTCATCCAGTCCGGGAATCAGTCTTATGAGTGAGGGGATAAGCTATATTGCCGCATGCCAGTGTCCCGCGGTTTTTGTAAATATTATGCGCGGCGGACCTGGGCTCGGCGGCATCCTGCCTTCCCAGGCAGACTACCTGCAGGCGACCAAGGGGGGCGGACACGGGGATTACAAAATGCTGGTCATGGCACCTGCAAGTGTCCAGGAGGCCGCTGAGATGGTGATGCGGGCATTTCCCCTGGCGGAGAAATACCGTAATCCGGTCATGATCCTTGGCGACGGCCTGATCGGGCAGATGATGGAGCCGGTGGAGTTTCCCGATGACCTCAAAGCCGAACCTTCCAACAAGGACGAATGGGCCACCAACGGAATGGATACCCGGAAAAGTACCAAGCGCAATCTGGTGAAGTCCCTCTATCTGGACCCCGAGGAATTGAATGGGCACAATCTGAAGCTCAAGGCCAAATATGAGCAGATGAAGCGGGAAGAAATCCTCTACGAGTCCTACAACATGGAAGGGGACTACAGGGTTCTGGTCATCAGCTATGGGACCATGAGCCGGGTCTGCCGAACGGCGATCGACAACCTTAAGGAGGAAGGGATGGAAATCGGCATGGTGAGACCCCAGCATCTCTTCCCTTTCCCTGAAAAGGCCATCCTGGAGTCTGCCACAAAGGAGAGCTGCCGGGCCGTTGTCAGCATAGAGATGTCCATGGGGCAGATGTTGGAAGATGTGGAACGCAGCGTGCAGGGAAAGCGACCTGTGACCTGGTACGGCAAGTGCGGTGGTGAAGTCCCCACACCTGAAGAGGTCATGGAGGCCATCCGAGCGTTGGCCCGTGAGGGCTAATAAGGTGCGGGAATAGGACCACGTATCAGTCAGAGAAGTACGGTGCCGGGGTTGGTGGAATGCAGTGTTGAACAGGTTCATGCCCCGAACTGTCTATAGATCAAATAAGAGGGAGCAACGAAAATGGGAAAGACATTTCAAAAGCCAGAGGCCCTTGCAGAGCAGGTGTCACATTACTGCCCCGGCTGTACACATGGCATAGCACATCGCCTGGTCGCAGAAGTGATCGACGAACTGGGCATTCGGGGCCGGACCGTGGGTGTCGGTCCGGTTGGATGTGCTGTCTTGATGTACAACTATTTCACCTTTGATTTCCAGGAGTCGGCCCATGGCCGTGCGCCGGCCATGGCTACCGGGATCAAGCGGGTGCGCCCTGATCTGATGGTTTTTACCTACCAGGGTGACGGGGATCTGGCCAGCATCGGACTCGGCGAAATCATGCATGCAGCCAACCGGGGAGAAAAATTTACCACCATTTTTATCAACAATGCGGTGTACGGCATGACCGGGGGCCAGATGGCTCCCACCACAATGCCCAACCAGCGGACCACCACGTCCCCCTTTGGGCGCAAGGTGGCCGATGTGGGTATGCCCATTAAGATGGCCGAGGTGATTGCCGCACTTGAAACACCGGCATATATCGAGCGGCAGACACTGCTTTCTCCCAAATATATCAACAGGGCCAAAAAGGCTATGATGAAGGCCTTTACCTATCAGATGGAAGGTCGATGTTTCAGCCTGGTGGAACTGATCAGTACCTGTCCGACCAATTGGGGAATGACACCGGCGGATGCTTTGAAATGGGCTGAGGAGGAAATGCTGCCCTACTATCCCCTGGGTGTATTCAAGACACCTAATGGTGATGGTAAGGAATAGGTGATTATTCATCAACCACCGGTTATATGTTATCATAGGAGGCGTTATGCAAGACGAAGTTCAATTTGCAGGATTCGGCGGCCAGGGGATTATGCTGATGGGGCAAATCCTTGCCCAGGCGGGTATGGAAGCAGGCCACGAAGTGGTGTGGATCCCTTCCTACGGACCGGAGATGCGGGGGGGAACCGCCTATTGCACCGTGGTAATCAGTGACAGGCTCATTGGGTCCCCGATTATTCGGAACCCCAAACACCTCGTTGCCATGAACCGTCCATCCCTGGAAAAATTTGCCCCGGCCGTGAAGCCCGGAGGGGTCATTTTTATCAACAGTTCAATGATCAACATCGATGCAGGGCGCGATGATGTTGATGCAATCAAAGTGCCCATCATTAAGATTGCAACGGATTTGGGGAACATTAAGACGGCCAATATTATTGCTTTGGCGGCATTCGTCGCCCGCAGCGGGATTGTTGATTTTGATCTGCTCAAAAAGGCGGTTCAGGATAAGTTCGCCGGCAAGCAAAAGCTGATACCCATCAATATGAAGGCCCTGGAGGAAGGGAGAAAGGCGGCACTTGGGTCCTGATGCCGGTACTTGGGGAGCATCCCCTTTTTCTGAGGTGGCATTTTGAGGGAATACTGCTTTATAGCCCCGGTTTATGACATCCTGCTATACCCCTTTCTCCGAAATATACGTCACCAGGTACTGAAAATTGTCACTGAATTAAAACCGGAGCGAATTATCGATGTTTGCTGCGGTACGGGTAGTCAACTGCGCCTGTTAAAAAAACACGGATTTCATGGCATCGGTATCGATCTCTCGGAATCCATGTTAAGGGTGGCGAAAAAGGGGGGAAATGCCCCGGACTGTCTTTTGCGGGATGCCACCGCCACCGACTTTGACAGTGAGATCTTCGATCTTGCCATGATCACCTTTGCGCTCCACGAAACGGCATGGGGAAATGCCCATGCCATATTGAATGAAGTTAACCGGATACTGAGGCCGGGGGGGCACATTATGATCGTGGATTATGCGTTCGGAAAAGGTGCATGGAAAATGGCCGAACGTGTCATTGGCTGGATTGAGTTCCGGTCTTCGAAATTTACAGGGGTTACCGGAGCATTGTTATAAAACTCTTGAAAAAGAATTAACATGCAACAATCAATCCTATCAAATTTGCAATCCGGAAATTTTATCTTTCTGTTGCTTAAGACTGCAGGTCGCGCTTTATCTTTTCGAATTCTTCCCGTCGATCTCACCCTTAGCATAACGTTCCTTGAGGATGTCATGAGCTAGCTCCTTTCCTTAATTTCACCGGGACTTCCTCCTCTACGTAAGCCGGGCTAACCTTGTCCTGCTTCTTTATTTCAACCACGTCGCCTCTGCTCGGACTCTTGACCGCTGGTAGGAGACCGTGTCCATTTTCAGTCGACCCTGGGTCTCCCTGGGTGGAAACCTCCTTCTCTTCAGAAACCGCCTGAACTCCGGGAGCTTCAGGAGGAAGCGTCTTCTTAAAAAGCCCTCTTACGTCAGAAAATTCCAAGACCCCTTTCGGACAGTTTGTTACACACCGGCCGCAGCCCACGCAATCAGGGACGTTCACCTCTCCCTTTGTTTCAACGAGGTATTGGACCGGGATGCCCATATCACATTCCATATTGCATTTCTTGCAGGAGATGCACTTTTCTTTCTCGGCCTTGATTTTGTAAAAGCCTACTTTGTTTAAGATCCCGAACATTTGGCCGTATGGACAGAGCCACCTGCACCAGTTACGGTTTCCGGTAATCGGAATAAAGAGGAAGGAAGTGAAATAAATGACACCAACAATGACCAAAAATGCATCAGCTATGAGTTTTGTTTTTGAAAACGGGAGCAAAACAATAATGAACAGGGCAAAATAAAAGCTGGTCAGCACCCATTTGAGATGCCTTGACTTCCAGGCCGTCTCGGTCTTGATCGTCTCTTTTCTGAAAGCCGCGCCCATAGTGTCTCTGGTTCCGACACAGGGACAATTCC
>JAFDIX010000911.1 GCA_019307805.1 Deltaproteobacteria bacterium
TCCACCTTTCCCGGGTGGGCGTGGGTGCTGCCGTCGCTCAGGATGATGTCCACGGGAATGTTTTTTTCCTGTCGGTGCTTCAGGATCAGACGCAGGTCCTTCTCGCTGGGACTGAAGTAGACGTACAGAGGATCTAACTGCACAATGGTGGCCAGCTTGGTATCCTGCCCGCCGGCGCCCACCAGGTTGCCCACGTTCACCAAGGTCCGCCCGATGCGACCATCTAAGGGGGAGTACATGGTGCAATAGCCTAAGTTGAGGCGGTCCTGTTTGATTTTGGCACGATCCGCCTTGACCGCGGCGGCGGCCTCCCTGGCTTTGGTTTCGTAATCTTCAAGGGCTTCCTGGGTCACGAAATCCTTTTCAGCAAGGGGTTTGTAGCGTTTTACTTGGTCCAGGGCAAAGGAGAGAACGGCTTTGTCCCGGGCTAATTGGGCCAGGCTTCCTTCCAGTGCTGCCTGGTAGGGGGCCTTTTCAATAACGAATACTATGTCGCCTTTTTTGACATCCGCCCCCTCAACAAACCTGCGCTCTTCAAGAAAACCTTCCACCCTGGCGCGAATATCCACGGTTTTGACGGAATCCGTGGTGGCCACGTAATTGAGGTGCACCGGAACGGTTTGCAGAACTACTTTTTCCACGGTGACTTCCGGGGGAGGCGCCTGGGGAGGGGCCTTCTGCTTCTTCTCACATCCCCCAACCAAAAGGAACAGCGAACAAAGAAGCATCAAGAGGCTCGGTTCGATCCATCGGTGAAGGGATCGGATTCGTCTATTTCTTGCCATGTGGAGGTTCCTCCCCTTTCAATTCGGATACAGGTAGATTACCGGTGGGTGCGGATGGAAGATCCGCCCCGATGGCGTGCACAAGCTCAGCATAGAATGTAAATAGATCTGTCCGGGCCTCCACTTCCTGGGAACGGGCTGATACCAGTAGACTCTGGGCATTGAGCAGCTCCACAATATCCGCAGCACCGGCACGGTACCGGGCTAAAGAAACCCTATAAGATTCTTTCGAACTGACAAGAAGGGTCTTGACTGTTTCCACCTGCTGGGCAGCAGTGCGCACGTTATAGTATGATTTCCACACATCGGAGATCACCTCCACCTCCTTGGCCCGCAAGGCAGCACGCGCCGCCTCCAGATCGGACCTGGCTGCGCGCACCTTGTTCCGGAGTGAAAAACCTTGAAAAATGGGAAATTGAAGGGCAAGTCCTCCATAGTAGCTTATATCAGAGTCATCAATATCACCGCCAAAAACACCATAAGAACCACTTATACGCGCATTAATACCTGTCCATTCAACATTTCCCGTGGCAACAAGTTTGGGCCACAGATCAGACTCTGCCTTTTTTAGATCCGCCTTCCCCTGGCGAACAGTGGCCCGGGCAGATTCAAGGGCAGGCCGATCGCGCAATGCCAGGTTGATAAGATCTTTCGTGTTCTGTTCCATCCTGCTCAGAGGAAGATCCTCAGGTTCAACTGCCACATCAAAGTCGATATTTGCAGGCCAACCCACTGCTGTTGCCAGTTCTCCCCGGGAAACCTTCACTCCTCCCCGGTTTGCTACCAGAGTCAGTCGCACCTGATCAGCGTTGGAACGGGCCTGCAGCACATCAGCGATGGTGCTCACACCCGCCTTTCGTCTTTGTTCCGTAGAAGTCAGGCTGGTTAAGGCCTCTTTGAGGCTTGCCTCAGATGCACGAACCTGGGCCTTGTATCCAATATAGTTGTAATATGCCTGAGGCACATTCCGAAGAACGTCCTGAATAGCCTGGTTATGATTCCAGTTAGCAGCGGCAAGGACCTGCCTGGCGCTCTCAACCGAGGCCTCACGACCCCCAAAGTCTAACAGAAGATAGCTGAGGCTGACGCCGACCTGTCCATATACACCGCGAGCCGATCCCCCGACAGCGGTTCCGCTCACATCGCCGTCAATAGTGGGATAATAGTCCCCACGTGCAGCGCCCCACTGTGCCGCGGCAGACCTGGCCCGGTCCCACGCCTCCTGCGTGTCAGGGTTGATGCGAAGAGCCACATCCACAAGCTGGGCTAAGGTAAGCTTATGTCCGGAGGGCCGGAGAGATCGTCGGAAATGCCCGGCAGTTTTTCAGAGGGAAGCGAATCCGGTTTTTCCTCCTTAGAAACCTCATAGGCCTTACCCGGAGCAGTGGAAACGAATTTGTCAGGCTCCAACTCAGGAATGGCCTTTGTGCACCCCAAAAAAGCTATCGCCAACACTATGAATAAGCATAGGACCTTCATCCCCCCCCTGACCCGACGCTGTATCTCCATCCCAATCAATGCAAAGTCAATAACCATCAAACCTGAGCAAGCAACTTGCCCATCCTCCCTTAACATGCAAATATCCTCTAAAAAACCCAGGTGCTGGTTCTAATGAAATTCTTTTGGATTCATACTCTTAATCGTAATCTTAATCATAATCGTTTTGAGTAAGATTACGATTATGATTAAGATTAAGAAATAGGGAAATTATTTCGTTCAGGCACTATTTCACAAGCATTACAGGGCACTGCGCTAAGATACCGACCTTATAACTGATGGTCCCCCAACCCTGGGCTCTGTCCTCCACGTCAATTCTGTGCGATTTCATCACAATCAAATCTATGTCGTTTTCTCCTGTAAACCTGAGGATCTCATGGGCCCTGTTCCCATATATGACCTCTGGTTCTATATTGACATGACTCTCCTGAAATTGAGCAACCATGGCACTCAAATCGCCGAAAGACCGCTTTTCTAAGTTTGTGTAGAAATCCTCAAATTCCTCAAAACTCGTGTTAGCGATAATCTCTATTACATGCAGCAGTTTAATTTTTCCACCACCGAGTGAGCAAAGCTTTACCGCAATATCGAGCGCATGGGTATCGTCTTCCGAAAAATCAGTAGGAACCAGAATGTTCTTAAACATTTTTCATCTCCAATATTGATGGTCTGGCAAAAAGTCAAAAAGTTCAGGATTCAGAGCACTTTCCCCTGAAACTAACTACTGACAGTATTTGCAATTCCTAAGTTCTTAATCCCGCGACACGCGGGACGTAA
>JAFDIX010000184.1 GCA_019307805.1 Deltaproteobacteria bacterium
AAAGGACTACAGCTTCACCATTGGCGCCTTAGATCTGGGGCATCCTCGACTTTTGCAACGTTAGGGTTTACATTGACGGCAGCCTTTCATTTATTGCGACATCAAATACTTACAATATATAGACATCCAGCAATGAATCAGCTATATTAATGACGAATTTACCTTCGTTGTCCAGCCGTCTGAAAACAATAACCCGAACCTTCCGGAGAAAGTCACGAGCACGTGTCTCCCGAGGACCAATAGAATGAAGCCTTCAAGGGAGGGCATTCCTCTCATAAAGGCTTTTTAACAGGGGTTGCCATGACGAAAAGTTCCCTCACTTACGGGAGCCCATTGACGCGGGGTAGCTTATGAAATGGATCCTGTTTCTGATCCTCTTTCCCCTGCTGCCTGCAGTGCTGCTCCTGCTCTTCAAGTCTGCAGCCATACAGAAATGGATCGTGATTGTTTCATCCGGGCTTATCAGCGCCGGGGCCATCGGCCTTGCCGTCACCTGTACACAGGGCGAGGCCCAATACTTTCGAATCGCATCGGATGTGGGGAGCAAGCTCGTCGTTGCCGGCGATATCATACTCGCATTTCTCTTCCTCTACGTGTGCAGGCGCCTCCCTCTAAAACAATACTGGATTCCCCTGTTGGTCATTGTACAGTACGGGGCCGTGGTCTGGTATGATCTGAGTGGCAGGGTCCCTGATGCGACATACTGTCTGTTCATCGACAATCTGTCCGTTATCATGGCCCTGGTCATCGGGATTATAGGCTCCCTCATCACGGTATACACCATCGGCTACATGAAAAAATACCATGAGGAACACCCGGAGGTTCCGGACCGCCGTGGCCACTTCCTGGCGGCTATTTTCCTTTTCTTTTTTGCCATGTACGGCATCATTTTTTCAAACAGCATCACCTGGATTTACTTTTTCTGGGAAATCACCACACTGTGCTCTTTCATCATGATCGGGTATTCCCAAAGCGATGAAGCCATACACAATGCCTTCCGGGCTTTATGGATGCTGCTGTTAGGCGGCCTGGCTTTTTCCGCAGCCATCCTTTTTGTGTCCAATCGCTGCGGGACGGTTGAACTGCATCGTCTGCTCATGATGGACAAGCCCCTTGTGCTGCTGCCCATACTCCTCATCTGCTTTGCCGGACTGAACAAGGCGGCCCAGTTCCCCTTTGCAAAGTGGCTGCTGGGGGCCATGGTGGCGCCAACCCCCTCCTCTGCCCTGCTCCATTCCAGCACCATGGTCAAGGCAGGGGTCTACATTGTCCTGAGATGTTCCCCGGTCCTGGAAAATACTGCGGCCGGAGCCATGGTGGCCTTCATCGGGGGGGTCGGTTTTCTGGCCGGATCTGCTTTGGCGGTTTCCCAGCGCGACGGAAAATCGGCGCTTGCCTATTCCACCATCGCCAATCTCGGGCTGATCATTCTTTGTGCAGGTGTGGGGTCCCACTGGGCGCTGTGGGCCGCTGTTTTGCTTATCATTTTCCATGCACTGGCAAAGGCATTGATGTTTTTATGCGTAGGCTCGGTGGAGCAGCAGACCGGAAGCCGCGATATTGAAGACATGCACGGACTCATTTCCAGAATGCCCCTTTTGACGCTTATCATGCTTGTGGGGATTATGGGGATGTTCCTGGCCCCCTTCGGCATGCTGATCAGTAAATGGGCCGTGCTCGAGGCACTGGCCAAGGAGAACCCCATATTCCCTGCCATCGTCATCTTCGGCGGTTCCATCATGCTCTTCTTCTGGGCCAAGTGGATGGGCAAGCTGATCGCTGTCACCGGAACCCGGGAAAAACAGGGAAACGGGTTAGGCATCGAATGGGTGGCCCTTGCCGGATTGGGTGCGCTCACCATTCATGCTGAGTCGAAGGGCGATCCTGATGGTGGGCATCATGCTGGGGCTCATGTTGTTGCTCCCCCTGGGTTTCCTGATCCACTGGAAAAACCTGGTCCACGTGGAACCTTACCTGTCCGGGGCCAATGTGTCCGACCCGCATCAGTTTATGGGCTTTCGCGGTGTCGCCCGGGACTGGTCCTTCAGTAACTACTACATCGACAAATACTTCAGTGAAGCCAGGCTTTTCAACGGAACCACTGCGGCATCCATTGTACTGATTGTGCTCATGTTTTTTATGGAGACCCTATGACCGCGTTTTATATGACCATCGGGTACATCCTTCTGGCCCCTTTGCTGGGCGGGTTGATCATGGGGGTGGACCGCATCCTTACCGCGCGCATGCAAAGCCGATATGGCCCCCCGGTGCTGCAACCCTTCTATGATGTATTCAAGCTCCTGGGCAAACAGAATCTCACGGTGAATCGGTACCACAGTTATTATCTCGTCTGTTTCCTCATTTTCATGGTTCTGAGTGGGTCCATGTTCTTTGCAGGCGATGACCTCCTGATGGTCATTTTTGCCTTTATAGTGGCTGACATCTTTCTCGTGCTCGGCGCCTACTCTACAAACTCCCCCTACAGTTCCATAGGCGCAGAGAGGGAACTTCTGCAAATGTTGTCTGCCGAACCCATGATGCTCCTGTCAGCGGTGGGGTTTTATATGGTGACCGGAAGTTTTGATGTGTCCGAGATCGCATCAAGCGACAAGCCTCTTATCCTCTACCTGCCAGGCGTCTTTGTCGGGCTGACCTACGTTTTGACCATCAAACTCCGGAAGTCTCCATTTGACCTGTCAACGTCCCACCACGCGCACCAGGAACTGGTGAAGGGTATCACCACGGAATTTGCGGGTCCTTCCCTGGCCCTGTTCGAGATAGAACACTGGTATGAAACCATCCTGCTCCTCGGCATGGTCTACCTCTTCTTTGCCTTCAGCCCGATTCTCGCCGTGGTATTGACATTGGCCGTCTATCTTCTGGAGGTGTTCATAGACAACAGCAACGCGCGTATCAAGTGGGAACTCATGCTCAAATCCGCATGGCTTGTCACCCTGGTCCTGGGTCTCGGCAATCTTTTGGTGCTCTACTTTGTCCTTCAAATGTGATGGAGAGGTGTAATGGGGTTTCTTAAAAAGTCTCCTTGGATCTTTCACTACGACGGCTCCAGCTGCAACGGGTGTGATATTGAGGTATTGGCCTGCCTGACCCCCATGTATGATGTGGAACGGTTCGGTGTGATCAACACGGGCAACCCGAAACACGCAGACATCCTCCTCATCACCGGCTCCATCAACTGGCAGAACAAGGACGTGGTCAAGACAATTCACTCCCAGATGGGAGATCCAAAGGTGGTCGTCGCCATCGGCACCTGTGCAACCAGCGGGCATTTCTATGCGGAATGCTACAATACACTTGGAGGTGTCGATTCGACCATACCGGTGGATGTGTACCTGCCGGGATGCGCCGTGCGGCCCGAAGCCATCATTGACAGTGTTGTCCAGGCAATGGGGATCCTGGAACAAAAGGGGCGTGATCATGTTTGAGGAGCAGGAAATTATCGACCTTACAAAAGAAGAAATGCTTAAGAGGGTTCGTGGGGTCTTTGATGAAGGGTACCGTCTCGTGCAGATCGGGTGTACCAGGGGCGAGACATACCAGATCGACTACACCTTTGATAAAGCATACAAGTTCCTGGACCTCCGCATAAATATACCCCTTGACGACCCGGAGTTGCCAAGCATCACGGGGATCTACGACTGTGCCTTTGTCTATGAGAATGAAATTCATGATCTCTTCGGAATAAAGGTTGCAGGCATCAATGTGGATTACAAAGGAAAGTTTTACAGAATCCCGGTAAAGGCCCCTTTCAGCACCTCCGAGGCGGCACAGGGGGAGCCCGGGTCAGGGAAGGAATAAGTTTATGCCAAAAACCACGGTCATACCCTTCGGTCCGCAGCATCCTGTCCTGCCGGAGCCGATTCACCTCGACCTTGTCCTGGAAGATGAAACGGTGGTGGAGGCCATCCCCTCCATCGGTTTCATTCATCGAGGGCTTGAACTCCTGTGCAGGAAAAAACCCTATCAGGACATGGTCTATGTTGCCGAGAGGATCTGCGGCATATGCAGTTTCATCCACGGCCTGGGATATTCTCAGGGGATAGAAAAGATCATGGGAATTGAGGTACCGCCCCGTTCCCATTATCTGCGAGTCTTCTGGAGCGAACTCTCCCGGATTCACAGCCACCTGCTCTGGCTGGGCCTGACAGCGGATGCTGCGGGGTTTGAAAGCCTTTTCCATCACAGCTGGCGTGTCCGCGAAAAGATCCTGGATATTATCGAAGAGACCACCGGTGGCCGGGTGATCTTCGGAGTGTGCAAGGTCGGTGGTGTTCGCAGGGATGTGGACAACAGTACACTGAAAAGAATCCTCAAGGAATTGAACGAGATCGAAGCGGATTACAATGCACTTGCCCGGGTCTTCAAGACGGATTACACGATCCGGCACCGGTTTTCCGACGTGGGTGTCCTCTCAGGGGAAGATGCATACAGAGTGGGGGCTGTCGGGCCCACCGGCCGGGGCAGCGGTCTTTCCCAGGACCTTCGGGAACTGGGCTATGCCGTGTATAATGAGCTGGATTTTGAACCGGTCACAGAGAGCGCCGGAGACTGTTACGCAAGGTTGATGGTGCGAGTCCGGGAGGTGAATGCATGCATGGACCTCATCCGACAGTCAGTGGAAAAGATGCCGGAAGGCCCGGTGGATGTAAAAGTGAAGGGATTCCCCGAAGGCGAATTTTTCTCCAGGCTGGAACAGCCCCGTGGTGAAGTGGTCTACTACCTGAAGAGTAACGGGACCAAATTTCTGGACCGCTTCCGGGTCAGGACCCCTACCTTCGCAAACATCCCGGCCCTGCTGCATATGCTGGGGGGTTGCGATCTCGCGGATGTTCCGGTCATTGTCCTGTCCATTGACCCCTGTATCAGTTGCACGGAGAGATAAGAGAATGCAGGAAACAGTTCTGCCAATCTGGAAAACCGTAACAAAAAGCCTGTTCAGCAAGTCGGCGTGTAAAATGTACCCGGCCCAGCCGCCCGTCTTCTTTGACAGGACCAGGGGCCGGATCGAGATGGAATCCCCCAAATGCATTGTCTGTGGTCTTTGTGCAAAGAAGTGCCCCACCGGCGCCATTGACCTGGACAAGGAGGCAAACACCTGGCAGATCGATCGATTCAAGTGTATTCAGTGCGGTGCCTGCGCCGAAGGGTGTAAACCCAACGCCATTCAAATGGTAAACCAATACACCGGCCCCGCGGTCAGCAAACAGATCGAAAGTTTTTCAGTCACCCCGCCTAAACGCCGCACCAAGAAACCTGACGAGCCGCCCTCCGTGCCGGCCGGGTGAAAGAACACCCATCATCCGTTGTGACATGTTGCTTCCAAGGGAGGCCTTCCAGTGTTCTCCATTGACCTTTTGAATCGAATGACCGAAATCCTGGGCATTCTCTATCCTGACAGGGATGTGGTCAAGCTTCTTGATGACACGAAGGCGGTGATGGCCCGATATAAAGAAAATGAAATCATTCTTGAGAAAAGGAAGAAATATGACGATCGAATCAGCCTGAGCGAAAAAGATGCCATTCTGATTACCTATGGGGACAGCCTTTACAGAAAAGGGGAAATGCCGCTCCGCACCCTTCACAGATTCCTGAGGACCTTTGTGAAAAATGCCATAACCGGGGTGCACATTCTGCCCTTTTACCCGGCCAGTTCGGACATGGGATTTTCCGTAATCGACTACAGAGAAGTAAGGCCGGATCTGGGGACCTGGGAGGACATTCGGAAAATTGCGAGAGAATATCGCCTGATGGCCGATCTCGTCATGAACCATGTTTCGAGCCGGTCGAAATGGTTCCAGGGATTTCTGCAGGGAGACGAGCGGTATTCCGACTACTTCTTGAGCTTTGACAAACCGGTGGACCTGCCCAAGGTTTTTCGCCCCCGCATGCATCCCCTCTTGACCGGGTTCGACACAGCCATGGGAAAGAGGTATGTGTGGACAACCTTCAGCGAGGACCAGATCGACCTGAACTTCCATAATCCGAAAGTCACTCTGGAGATTCTCGATGTCCTGCTGTTCTACCTCTCCCAGGGGATCGAAATCATAAGGCTGGATGCCATAGGGTACGTGTGGAAGGATTCGGACACCAGCTGTGTGAACCTGCCGAAAACCCACGACATGGTCCAGCTCCTCAGAACGGTCGTGGAATGCGTTGCCCCCTACGCAATTATCGTATCCGAAGTGAACTTTCCCTATAAAGACAATGTGTCCTACCTGGAGGCAAGGCATGAGGCGAACATGACCTATCACTTTTCCCTGCCGCCCATTGTGATTGATGCCTTTGCCAATAGGGACACAACTTTCCTTCAGAAAGAGACGCGTCGAATCCGTCAGGACCTCGTCTTCTTCAACTTCCTTGCATCCCATGACGGCATAGGATTGCTGAGCGCGAAAGAGATCCTTCCGCCATCTCGTTTTCATGAAATGCTTCAAATGACGAGCGACCATGGAGGACTCATTTCCTACAAGACCACCCCTGACGGAAAATCACCCTATGAGATGAACATTTCCTTCTATGACGCCATCAACGATCCTTCCCACCCGGATCAGGAGATCGACGTGAAGCGTTTCCTCGCAGCCAATGCCGCCATGCTCGTGGACAAGGGGGTTCCCGGCATATATATTCACAGCCTGCTGGGGTCCAGAAATTACCTCGAAGGCGTCCTGGCAAGCGGCATGAGTCGGATGATAAACCGTGAAAAGCTGTCCGAAGAAGATATCCTGAGGGATCTTTCAAACCCGGATGCGTCCAGATACCAGGTTTTGGAGGGATTTCTTCATCTTCTCAAGGCACGAAATCAAATCGAAGCCTTCCATCACCATGTGAGGAGAGAGGTACTCCGATCCGATAAACGGCTCTTTATCATGGAAAGACAAGACAAAAGTGAAAGCCTGTACGCAGTAATCAACGTAAGTGATGAAACGATCGAACTGCCTCAATACCAAGGGAAATACGACTTTCTCAGCAACGCGCCTTTTGAAGGAAAGGCCGATCCCTACGGTGTGTATTTCCTCAAGTGAAACTTCTGTGGGGTTAGACCTCCACCCAGGGTGCCGGGGCCGTAACGACCACAAACCGAATGGTCTGACCGCCAACGGGTTTGATGCCGTGTTCGGCATCGGGCGGAATCCAGAGGCAGTTGCCCGGGCGTACTGTGAATTTCTCACCATCGACCGTGGCTTCACCTGTGCCGGAAATCATAAAGTAGCAATGCTCCCTTCCGGGGTGGACATCCGCTTCAGCCTCACCACCCGGATGTATCTCGCTGCAAAACAGGACGAATCTTTTTACTCCGGTTTCCTCGGGAGTGAGTGTAAAGGTATCTGTATTGATATGCTTCGGGGGACACACGGACTCCATTTCATCCATTTTGTAAAGTGTTGCTTTTTTGTAATTTCCCATTTTCTTTAGCCTCCTTCCATGTATCGTTGGTTGTTACCTTTGCTCTAAATTCTTATTATTAAGGGACTCAGTCACCTGCTTCCAGACATGTTTTAATGATGAGAAAGATATCGAGATGAGCGCAAATAATCTGGAATCGAGGATGTTGGTGCAGAACATGCCTAACCTTAGGGAGACCAGTCATAGAGCAATTTCTGCCCGAACGACCCCTGCATTATACGCCTTCCCGCTTTTTTGCTTTAGACACATCGAACCTGAATATGCCGATGAGGATTGAACAAAAAACAAATATTTCCGTAACCATTCCGGCATATGATCCAACGATGAAACTATAGATAAACCACAAAGGTCGAGGGATTAAACTAAGCAATCTTATATACCTGGTTTTTTCCATCCAAAGCCCTATTGTCTCTGCGCTCATGGCAAGTATCGGAAAAAGACTGTAGGGTCCTTCCCATACTAGA
>JAFDIX010000912.1 GCA_019307805.1 Deltaproteobacteria bacterium
TTAACAAGTACTTGAAAAAAGAAAAGGCCCCCGACTATGCCTGTAATGCCGTGTATGCCGCCATGATAGAGCATGTGGACAAGAGCGTCGGGGACATCATGCATGCGGTGGACGAATTGGGTTTGACGGACAATACGGTATTTATCTTCTATTCAGACAATGGCGGCGTTGACAACCGATTCGACAATATCCCCTTGTTGGGGGGCGCGAGTAAGACCGTATATCCTGAAGGTCATCCCTTACGCTATATAGCCACTTCAAACGCGCCCTTGCGCGCCGGCAAAGGAACGCTGTACGAAGGGGGTGTGCGCGTGCCGTTGATCGTCAGATGGCCGGGGCACATCAAGCCGGCATCCAAGACAGAGGCCATTATGTCCTGTGTGGATTTCTACCCCACGTTTTTGGAGTTAGCCCGGGGGCAACGACCTGAGAACCAGGTGCTCGACGGATTCTCAATGTGTCCGGTATGGACAGCAAACAGGTTTGACCCTGAGCGCGAAGTGTTTACCCATTATCCGGTCTATCACCACGCACAACCCATGTCGGCTGTGCGCAAAGGGGATTGGAAAATTGTGGAGAATCTGGTGTCCGGCGAGTTTGAGCTTTTCAATTTAAAGTATGATGTCAGTGAAATGACTGACCTCAAGTTTAGCTTTCCCGCCCAACTGGAAGAAATGAAAGCCATTTTGAAGCAATGGCAAGAGGACACCAAAGCACAGATGCCGGTTCCCAATCCCCAATTCGATCGCGCCAAGAGATACGATTGGGGAAGAAATCCTTTCCGGAAATAAGAAGATACCACTGAAGGATCAAGCACATGCCACGGAAATCGAACGAACAGACAGAGCAAACACGAAGACAGTTTTGTAAGGCCATGGCTGCGACCACTGCCGGTTTGACGTGGGGCGCCACGGGCTGCGATCAGCACCGGTTGGTATCCCAGGCGTCCTCTAAAACCAAACGCCCCAACCTGGTGTTTGTGTTCAGCGACCAACAGTCACAGGACATGCTGGGGTGTTACGGGAATCAGGATATCATCACCCCCAATCTGGACCGCCTGGCCGCCGAAGGCCTGCGTTTCAATCACTGCATATCCACCTCTCCTGTATGCACGCCGTTTCGCGGCATGCTCATGAGCGCACAACATCCCCTGTACTCCGGCGCCATGCACAACGACGTGCCCCTGCTGGCCAACAACGGCCCCTATTTCGGCCATGTGCTGCGTGACGCCGGCTATCGCATGGGCTATGTGGGCAAGTGGCATCTTTTGGGCGGCAATCGAGATCGGCCCGTGCCTCCAGGGCCCATGCGCTACGGCTTTGACGGCACCTTTCTCACCAACAACTGTCACGTCGATTTCCGGCCCGGGAAGTGTTACTACTGGAACGACGCTGGAGAAAAGGTCTTTTTCGACGAATGGGAGGTCTACGGCCAAACCGGTCAGGCCCTCGAATTCCTGGATGAGTGCACGGATGATGAGCCCTTTGCCCTGTTTGTGTCATGGCATCCCCCTCACGACTGGGGCTTTGATCGCGAGAGTCTCGTGTACACGTACGACACCATGGAGGACCTCATGTCCCTGTATGATCGTGACAAGATCCGCCTGCGTCCCAGCGTCGAAGACACGCCGGCCGTGCGCAGGGCCTACCACGGCTACTACGGCATGTGCAGCGGCGTGGACATCGCCTTTGGCCGACTCATGGACAAACTCAAACAAAAGGGATTCGATGATAACACCCTGGTGATCTTTACCTCGGACCACGGAGACAATCTCAACTCCTACAATTACCGCATCCCCAAGGATCATCCGGAAGACACGGCCGCCCGCATCCCCTTTCTGATGCGCTGGCCGGGGCACCTTCCCCAGGCCCAGACGCGCGACCTGCTCATGGGCCCCATGGACATGATGCCCACGATCCTGGGCCTCATGGATCTGCCCGTACCCGATACCGTACAGGGCAAAGATCTGTCCGGGGCCGTTCTCAAGGGCCAGGACGATGTGGTTGAGTCTCTGCCGCTGTTCTTCTTCTTTCCCGCCTGGCGCGGCGTATACACGCGCGACGTCACCTACGCCCGCGGT
>JAFDIX010000913.1 GCA_019307805.1 Deltaproteobacteria bacterium
GCCATAATTGCCGCGACACATGCGCGGGCAAAGCCTATGAGTTCTTTTGCTTGTGCCTTGGGTCTGAGGAGCTTATAGAGATCGTTTGCAACGTTTGTTGCGTTCCCGAAGACGACACTGTTCACAGTCGTCATCGCCGCGGCGAATCCGCCTGCAACGGCAAGCGCTGCGAGCGTGTCTGGCAGCGTTTGCGATGCGACCAACCCATAGACTTTGTCCGCCTCGACCTTTGAAAGTCCGGGCACAATTTCCGTTGCGGCGATGCCGATCATTGTCGGCATTGCTATTATTACAAGGCATAATGCTCCGAAGGCGAGGATCATTGCTTTGAATCCCTTTGCGGTTCGGCTCGAATATGCGTGCATATAGGGTTGGGGGAAGCAGACACAGCCCAGGCACATAGCGGCCGAAAATCCGAAGACCATCGGATAGCTCCAGACTTTCCCTCCCTTGGCGCCGAGTTGGAACAGTTCCGGATGTTTTTCAAAGACCAGATCCATGGTGGGTCTGAATCCGCCGTTTTTGGCCATCACGGCGTAGAACAGAACAAAGACCATGACGGTGAAGAAGACGCCCTGGATAGTGTTTATCCACGCCGCCCCCTTCATTCCGCCCATCATCAGATACAGGGCGATGAATGCCGGCACGAAGAACAGGCCCAATCTGTAAGAATCCTCTTTCTCGCTCATCGCCTCTATCATTAAGCCGATTCCCTGAATCTGGGCGGCCAGATATGGTATAGTAGCCACGAGCACAACGAGCGGGACCAGTGCCCTCATTTCGTTTCCGTATCGCTCGCCAAACGGCGCGCCCATTGACATCCATTTGCGTGCTCTTCCGAGGATGAGCGTTTTCCTGTGCATGAAGTACCAGAGGTATCCCAACGGAATCAGGTTTACGGTTAGTACGAATAGAGCACCGAATCCCGTGCGGTATCCGAGGCTGGACATGCCGAACATGCAAAACGCACTTAGAAACGAGGCGAGCATGCTGAAGATCAAGACGAAATACCCGAGGCTGGATCCGGCGACGAAGTAGTCATCGGCGCTTCGTGTGAAGCCTTTGTACATGGCGAGGTAGCCGACGGCGACGGAGGTCAGGCATATCCCGGCTATAATTGCGATTGCGAACATTAGTCGTCCTCTTTGGGTGAATCGGTCTCGTTGGTGTTGACTTGGGCCAGTTCTGAGACTATGTCGGGAAGTTCGTCGTCACTGACTGTAATACGTGTGGCGAAGAGGTATATCCATTCCAGAGCGAACAGCCCTGCACCGAAGGCTGCAGCCAGGATGGCCCAGACCGGGACGCCCGCAATGCGGTCTGTCGGGCCGTAGGAGGCGTAGAGGATGGGACACCAGCAGAAAAAGGTGAGAACCAAAAAGGCCAAGACGAAGATGCGACGTGTCCAGGGGCTGTTTTTACGTTTCATGTAATACATTCCTTTCACGGACAGGAAATATGATTTCGATCTCGGAAGCGATTATAGCACACGACTTTGCACTGTGCAAATACTCACATGGCATAAATAACCGGCATGTCGCGGCTTAACCGGATGAACCCCAATTTCATTATATCAAGCTGGCATCGGAGGGGTATTGCCACCGAGCCTAAGAGGGTGTATATTGTGCTTGTGTGGGGTTGGCTTTCACTTCTCATAGTGAAGTACTCCTACTTTTCATCGGCTCGGCACATTTTATGAAGTCATCTGTTAGTGAGAATAAGTACAATGGTCAAGAAGAAGAAAAAAGGCTGGGTTTCATGGTCTGAAGAGGAGCTTAAGCTGCTCAAGAGACTTTTCCTTCTTGGAAAAGCAAGGCAAATCGTTGAGAAGACCGGACGGCCCTTGACGGCAGTGAGGCAGAAAGCATATAGCATGGGCCTTAGAACAAGGCCAAATAGGCTTTGGTCGGCCAGTGAAATAGAAGTCGTCAAAAGACTTTATCCAACTGAGGCCACACAGAATATAGCCGACAGACTGGGCCGGTCCGTCGAAGCGGTAAGTGCGAGGGCACACTCCATGGGCGTCAGGAAGACCGAGCCCCATGGTCCGCCTTGGTCAAAGCAAGAAGATGCCCTG
>JAFDIX010000914.1 GCA_019307805.1 Deltaproteobacteria bacterium
CCTAATCCAGAAGGATATTATTCATCAGCTTTTGCCTGGCCTGATCTACCGGCCCCAGGCTTTTCTTACCGGCTTCCCTCTCCTCCTTCGATATTTGGCTACCGGTGGACGACATGAGCAGATAATTTGACAGAGCAGCCTGGATCGCTACCCGGTAGCCCATGGCATCTTCCGCCTCATTGACGGAAAGTTTCATCATCCTTATCATAAAAGGATCATTTTCAGCGATTTCATTAGCCAGTTTAAGTGTTTCCTCCTTCAATTTTTCCCTGGGCACCACGTGATTAATGAAACCGAGTTCCAGGGCTTTTTCGGGGGAGACAAACCGGTTTCGGAACAAAACTTCCTTGGTCTTTCTCACCCCGATTTCCCAGGGCAGGGTAAAGAACTCGATAAAACTAGGTAGAAATTTGGTGTCATCCGCAGCCACCACCATGTCCATGGAAGCGGCAATTTCACATCCGCCAAAAATACAATACCCATGAATCATGGCAATCGTGGCTTTGGGAAGTTCCCGCCAGCGAAAACCATACTTCTGAAATATTTTCTCGTATTTATCATAGACGCCGGCCGGTCCGTCCACATAGCCTTGCCGGGCTTCATCCGCCTTCTCTTCCGACGTCCCCAGATCATGGCCGGAACTGAAATGGTCCCCTTCACCGGCCAGGATAATCACCCTCACATCCTTGTCTTCGGCCGCCAGATGAAAGGCGCTATCCATTTCGTCCAGCATAATATGGGACTGCGCATTCAAATATTTGGGTCGATTCAATTTCACCCAGGCAATCCTGTCATTCTTTTCGTAAATTATTTGTTTGTATTCCGGCATCACGAGTTCTCCTTTTAGTTCAGGTTTAATAAAACAATTGTTCCACGTGAGATGGAGGAAAAAACTGGTGTGTACTCTCAATCTCCCGAATGAGATCTACCACTTTCGAATTATAGGGGGTTGCCACATGTATTCTTTGACCAAGTTTGACAATTTCACCATTCAGGAAGCCTATTTCACTGGGCCGCCCGCGCAAAAGGCTCTGCAGGGTCGACGTGAAGGTATCCGCCTCATTGGTGATGACACGGAAAATCCGTGACGCTACCGGACGCGGCGATTTGATGATGAGCTTCAACATTGATATCGGTATGCCCGGCAGGGAGGCAAGTTTGATTTTGGCATGCTCCATGACACGAAGGGCTTCTTTCAGGATGAGTATGCCAACCCTCCCCATGCCGGGGTGGTTCAGGCACACCTGTAACCGTTCCCCGGTCATCGCTTCCAGGCTGTTGCTATAGAGGTTGAGGAGAAGTTTTGTCCAGCAAGCTCCCTGCATGTTAGAGCAAAGTGTTGTGGGTGTCGCCTGGTTGAGCATGTCTCGAATATCCCTCGCCCGCGCCCCATTCTCCTGAAAGGCTTCGCCAATGACGAAGGCTCCCCGCTTCAAATAGGTGACGTGCCCAGGCTTGAAGAATCTCGCATTGAAGAGAACAATTCCTCCTATCACCTGGTGTTCTCCAACAATATTCCCGGCCATCCGGTCACTGGTGACACCGTTTTGGAGTGTAAGAATCGGAACATCCGCAAGGTATGGGGCCATGTGTCGACATGCCGCGACTACGTCCGGGCTTTTGACGGCCAGGAGAACAATATCCGGTTTGAATGTCAGTTGTTCAGCCGCGGGGAGACGAATGGTCATCTCCCCCAAGACCCCATCAAGGTGAAGGCCGTCTTGCTGTATCGCCTTCACATGCTCAGCGCTACCGATTAGTGTCACATCCTTTCCTGCCTGAGCCAATAATCCACCAAAGAGGCTTCCAACCGCCCCGGCTCCCATGATGACAATTTTTGGAGATGTTTCTAGACTCATAAACCTGTCTCTCATTGCAATTCTGAGGATGACTGGAGCAAGCATCCACTATTTCTTTTAAAGCCGTATGGTGGATTCAATGTCGATTCTATCTTTAACTATGACCTCAATTGAGCGAAAGTCGAGGATGCTCCAGCTTCAAGGCATCAAGGGTGAAGCCGTAGTCATCTACTGCGAACCCTTGATAACACAGAAGATGGGGTATTATCGACTTTCC